>NZ_BAAABI010000009.1:0-96447 GCF_054785215.1 Lapidilactobacillus salsurivasis
TTAGCCCTTAACTAAGAATCACAGTCCGTCTGGCAACCTGCGGACTCTAAAGGCTTTGGTAATTAGCACGTAAGACCTGCTTGCAGGCGATGGCTGTATCTAAGCAAATTGTGGTCGTGTCGCCGTTAGGCGATGCTCTCACAAGCCTTTGACTTTAGTCACGGGTGGTTGACTTGCGATCCCTTCAATTTTGACTTAGCCTTTATTGTCGCTTTTTTTGACTGATTTTTCAAGTCTTGACAACGTGATCCGTCCTGATTTCCTTCCTAAATCATCGTGAGTGCCAGCCATTCTGGAGGAATCGTCAGACAATCGGTTAGCGCAAGCACCGCGATTTGGTACCGATTTCCCCACCAGGCTGGCTAACCAACACTGATGAACAACCCCAAGTCTACAATTCCATCAAGTTGTCCGCCATCACTTTCTCGCTAATTTTTGGTAAAAAACACTTTTTCTTGCCCGTCATTCCGCTAAATCAGTTATAATTGAACTAACTTGGAGGTTGAAACGTAATGAACTGGCAATCGATTCAAGAGCTACTAAAGCAACGACCTGAAGATTTTCAGGGATATTTAGATCGTGATATTTTGTTGCCCTTATTGTTAGGGGAAGATACGGCGGATCTGTCTTATTGGTTGGGCAAAGCGTTAGCACGGCGCCTGCCTTTAGCCGAATGGGACGATTTGGTCAGCTTCTTCGCGCTGGCGCATTGGGGTGAACTGAGCCTGATCAGTCAGAAGAAGAGCGTGACCGAATTACGCCTGCAAGGTCCAGCCGTCGCTAACCGCTTGGCCTTCCCGGCAGCGGCTAGTTTCAGTTTGGAAACTGGTTTTGTGGCGCAGACCCGTGAACAGCAGCTGGGCTTGCTGACGGAAGCGAGTTTCACCGTAGACGCGCGGCATCAGCGCGTCAGCCTGCGGATCCAAACGGACTTAAAGGATCCCGTGACGCAACCACGTCCCGAATTCATCCAATTGACCACACCGGCAGCGGACAGCGCCGCGCCAACTGAGTAGCCAGTGCCCCTCAAAAAAAAGACATTCAACGCCTGAAAGTTGCGGCGTTGAATGTCTTTTTGACTGCTTGAATTAGTGGAGCTGAGATTTATTGCGCGGTATATTTCGCTAAGGTTGCTTCAAGCTGTTCCTTGCTGTGGTAGCCGACAACTTTCTCCACAACTTCGCCATCTTTTTTGATGATCAAGGTTGGGATGGCCATAATGCCAAATTGTTGTGGTGTATTTGGGTTCTCATCCACATCCATTTTGGTGAATTTGACCTGCTTGTTCTCTTCTTCCAGCTTCTCGATAACCGGTGACTGCATCCGACAAGGACCGCACCAAGTTGCCCAGAAATCGGTTAAAACAACGCCGTGTTCAGTTTCCGCGGTGAAAGTTTTGTCTGTGATCGCTTTTACCATTCTGCTTACCTCCAATAAAGATATTATTATCTTAACTGTCCCCAACACTTTTTTCAAATTTTTTGCTTACAAAAAATAACCAAGCTGACTACTTGAAGAAAACCAGGGTCGCGCCATTACCACCAGCCGACGCCGGCGCGTATTCATAACGTTTGACGCGACGATTCTGCTTGAGATAATCCTGCACGCCTTGCCGGATCGCGCCGGTGCCTTTGCCGTGAACGATCGTCACAGACTCATAACCGGCTAATAGCGCGGCGTCAATGTAACGATCGAGATTGGCCAGCGCTTCATCATAACGTTGACCGCGCAGATCCAACTGCGTGGAAACGTGATGGTCACTACCACCGCGAACGGTGACGATCTGCCGTTGTGCCGCTGGTTGCGGCGCTTTGATCTTTTCCAATTCGCGTTCGGCGATTTTCATTTTGATGATGCCCATTTGAACTTCGTATTGATGGGCGCTTAATTTCTGAGTGACCACACCAACCTGCCCATAAGAAAGCACGCGGACATCATCGCCCACCTTGATCTCCTGCTGGCGTTTGGCGCGCTGTAAGACCTTATTTTGCTTCAGGCTGCGTTCCTGGTGCAATTGGTTCAATTGTCCCTTGGCCGCGATCAGTTGATCCTCCTTGACGCTCTGAGCGCCATTTAAGCGCATCTGCCGCAATTCGTCAATAATTTGGTCGGCCTCGGTTTGGGCTTGGTCAACCAACTGATTGGCTTTTTCCTGAGCCGTCGCTTGTAGCTGTTCTTTCTGCTTTTGAAAATCGGTCCAAGCCGACTTCAACTCATCATGCAGCGCCGTCGCTTCCTGCAATTGCTGCGCCAATTCTTCGCCCCGGGTCTCGGTTTGCTTACGCTGCGCTTCCAGGTCGCTGATCATATCATTCAAATCTTGGCTGGCGCCGTTCATCAATTCCTTGGCCGCCGCCACGATCGCTTCCGGCATACCGAGACGCCGTGAAATATCGAAAGCGTTGGAACGACCAGGCATACCGATCAACAGCCGGTAAGTCGGCTTCAGGGTCTTGACATCAAATTCCATGCTGGCATTGATTGTTTCCGGCCGTTCATAGCCATAGACCTTCAACTCGGGATAATGGGTCGAGGCCACGACTTCAGCCCCAGTGCCCCCGAGATAATCCAGAATCGCGATGGCCAAACTCGCGCCTTCCTGGGGATCGGTCCCAGCGCCCAGCTCATCCAAGAGAACCAAGTCCCGGTCGTCAACTGGATCTAGGAAGTTAATAATATTATCCATATGGCTGGAGAAAGTACTCAAGTTCTGCTCGATCGACTGTTCGTCACCAATGTCCGCGTAAATTTCGTGGAAGATTCCCACTTGACTTTCTTCTCGCGTGGGAATGAACAACCCTGATTGGGCCATCAATTGAATCAAACCCAGTGTTTTCAAGGTGATCGTTTTCCCACCGGTGTTGGGACCAGTCACCACGATCGTCTTATACGTGTCCCCAATCAAAATATCATTACTAACAACTTGGCGTGGATCCAACAAGGGATGACGCGCTTGACGCAATTTAACAATATTATCGGTGGAAACCAGGGGTTCCGTCCCACGAATTTGGGCGGCGTACTTGGCCTTGCCATTAATGAAGTCAAACTGTCCCAACAGGTATTCGTTGCTCCGCAATTCATTGGTATAAGGCGCCAAGGCCGCGGATAATTCAGCGAGGATCCGCTCGATTTCCTGTTTTTCCGCCAATTGGACCTGACGCAATTTGTTATTCATTTCCAAAATACTTTGTGGTTCCACATAGACAGTTTGCCCACTGGCGCTTTGGTCGTGAATGATGCCGCCGAATTGGTGACGGTATTCCGCCCGCACCGGAATGACATAGCGATCATTCCGAATCGTCACGATCGGTTCGCTCAGATATTTAGCCTGACTACCGCGCGTGTAGCCGTCCATCCGACTGCGGATCTCGGTTTCCTGACTGTGAATCGTTTTCCGTAAACTTTGTAGCTGACTCGAAGCCGTATCCAAAACCGTGCCGTCACTTTCGATGGAGCGGCGTAACAACTGACTCTGTTCCGGCAAATTAACCAAATTGGCCGCCAACTCAGGTAGCGCCCGTAACTCGATCGTATCATCCAAATCGCGGAAGAAATTCGTGATCTGACTGACTACCCGCAAGCTCCGGCCGATTGCCGCTAGTTCGGGACCATTCAAATTAGCACCGATTTCTAATCGGTGCAATGGCGCGTCCATGCCGACTAACTGGGCCAAAGGCAGCCCACCTTTGAGACGCAATAAGTCCGCGCCATCTTTAGTCTGATCCAACCACAACTGCACCGTATCCGCGTCCGCGCTAGGCATCAACTCGGCCAAGGTCGAGCGTCCCATTTCCGTCGCCAAATAGGGCTGGATCTGTTGTTTGATTTTATTAAATTCTAGTAATCTTAAAACTCTTGAATTCATTTGATAGTCACCACTTTACTTCAAAATACTCCGACAAAAAATGAGACCGAGCACCCTGCTCGCTCTCATTTGGCAATTGTTCATGCAACCCATAATGCGGTGATCCATTTGGTCAGGATCGGGGTGTAACGAACGATCAACGTTGCTAACCAGGATTTCTGTAACGCGTCTTGGATCCCTGGGATCGGAATGACCGCCACTAAGTAAAAACAACAAAATACGCCAAAATAGCAGACAATAAAAGCGAGGAAGAGGCTCCCGACTAAATTAGCGGTGTGGTCCACCTGAGGTAATTTCAAATAAGCCAAATCACTGAAGAACATGACCACAAGATGAGTCAGCACCCACCCGATCAATAAAATCAGTAAAAAAGCGCAACCGCGATAAAACGCCTGATCCAGATTCAACCCAACATCATTGGAGAAAAAAACGAAATGGCTGTCCAACGTTGCTGACGGGTAAGGAATCAGCAGATCAAGTTTCGTACTGAGACCTACGTAAAAAAGCCGAGCAAACAACAAACTGATCAAATAACCCAGCGTGTATGCACTCTGCAAATAAAGTCCCCGTCGAGCACCCATATAGAGATTGTAGGCAAAGATAAGAATAATCACAAAACTAAGCATAAGTTCCTCAACAATCTAACCACTTATTTTTTCCGACGTTTGGCCTGCAAATTCTCGTGGGCCAGTTGTTGTGCGACCAAATTAAACGCCAGCAAAACCGCCGCATCCTCAGAGCTCAAGAGAGGATCTCGGCGTTTCAATGCTTGCAGTTGCTCATTGACTCGCTGAGTGATCTGCGCCATCTGTTCCGGTGTCCGCGGACCAATGATCTGATATTCCCGATGATTGATCACCGCTTTGTAAGGTTGATTTTGTTTCGCCATACCTGAAAATATTCACCACGCTCATAAAACTAATTAATAGTTTATCACTAAATGCCGTTCTGAGCTAGCCTAGCCGCCAAAGAAAAAAAGGGCTCGGCGTTGCCGAACCCTTTTCACAAAACACTCAATCGTTGGATTGACCATTCAAATTCTCATCTTGCAAAAAGACGTCGAGAACGCCTTGAACCATTTCCCATTCGTCTTCATCTTCGATCGGGATCAAATCACCGGAAGTCGCATCACCATTCTCGTCTGGTGTGTAAGCGAAAGGATAGATGTCAACTGCCTCGTCCTCAGCTGAGTTGGCTGGGACCAACAGCACATAAGAACGATCATAATCTTCGGAATCGAAGGTAAATAATACTTCATAAAGCTCCTCGTTGCCATTCTCATCAACAAGGGTGATTTGGCGGTCGTCAGCATTCATATCGCTGAAATCGTCGATTTTCTTATCTGTCATAGTTCCTCCTATTGCTGGGTCAATTGCCCATGGGCGTCAAGATAATTCTGTAAGATCACCACACTAGCTAATTTGTCGATGACTTCCTTACGCTTCTTGCGTGAAACATTGCCTTCTTCGATCAGCATTCGTTCCGCTTGGACCGTTGACAAACGTTCATCCTGATAATCCACGGGTAGGCCAAATTTATGAAGCAAACGATCACCATAAGCCTTGGTCTTCGCGACCCGCGGCCCACTAGTATTGTTCATATTCTTGGGCAGACCTAAAACGAAGCCGGTGACTTGATAATCCGCCACCAACTTCTTTAACCGCTTCATGCCAAAATTCTCATTTGCTTCATCGATCTGAATGATCTCGACCCCCTGAGCGGTCCAACCCAGTTCATCGCTAATGGCAACGCCAACGGTTCGCGAGCCAACATCTAATCCCATCAAACGCATCGATCAACGATCCTTATTCAAGTATTTACGAACCAATTCTTCAATGATCTCGTCACGCTGATGCTTCAGAATCAAATTACGGGCATCATTATGCCGGGGAATATAAGCAGGGTCGCCGGAAAGCAGGTAACCAACGATTTGGTTGATCGGATTATAACCCTTCTCCTCCAAAGATTGATACACACTTTCCAAAGTATCCTTGACGTTCCTCGATTCATTTTCATTAAAAGAAAAGGACATTGTCTTATCCAATTCACTCATGACAGTCACCTCACTCTACCTGAATCATACAGGAATCATGACCAAAAAACAATGATTGTTATCATTACTTAATCTAGTTTTTAGAATCAGCGCCTTGTTGGCTAACGAAGGCCTGCGCCGCTTCTAGCGCTGCTGGTAACCCTGCTGGTTTCTTGCCACCTGCTTGGGCCAAATCAGGGCGACCGCCGCCACCGCCGTTGATTGCGGGCGCGCTGGCCTTGATGATCGCGCCGGCCTTCAGCCCTTGCGCCACCGCCGCCTCAGTCACGGCCACCAACAGGTTGGCTTTCTCTCCTTGCGCCGTCCCTAAAACTAAAACATCACTGGTAGGCTTATCCCGCCAGTTATCGGCTAACTGCCGCAATTCGTTGATCGTCACATTCGGGATCACCGCGCTGGCCAGTTTGAAAGTGCCGGCCGTGACAACTCGAACTTGATCCTGAGCCGTCGATTGCGCCAGTTTCGCTTTCAAGTTTTGTAGATCGCGTTGGCTGTCCTTCAGCTCCTGTTGCAAACTTTCGACCTTATGGGGTAATTCTTTCAACTGGTTGACTTTCAAGGTACTCGCGACTTGGTGTAACATCTGCGCTTGATCTTCCAAATATTGGAAAGCTTCGGTGGCCGTCACTGCCTCGATCCGCCGCACGCCCGCACCGATCGCTGATTCTGAGGTGATTTTGAACAGTCCGATCTCCGCGGTGTTGCTCACGTGGGTCCCACCGCACAATTCCATGGAATAATCGCCGGCCTTGACCACCCGGACCCGCTCGCCATACTTCTCACTGAATAAGGCGATCGCTCCTAATTTCTTCGCCGATTCCAGGTCTGTTTCAACCGTCTCCACCGGTAATTCCGCCCAGATCTTCTCGTTGACGATTTGTTCAACTTGCGCCAGTTGCGCTGAGGTGACCTGACCCAGATTCGTGAAATCGAAACGTAAATAGGTCGGCTCAACCAACGAACCCGCCTGATGAGTATGCTCACCTAAGACATCGCGTAACGCTTGATCCAGCAAATGAGTCGCGGTATGGTTACGGCGCACCTTCATCCGCCAAAGCTGATCCACAGCCAATGTGTACTCCTGGCCAACGATCATTGGGGTCAACACCTTGACCGTATGCAGATTTTGCCCATTTGGCGCATGCTGCACATCAACCACCTGCGCCACAACCTGACCAGCCGCATCCTGAACCACACCATGATCAGCCACCTGACCGCCCATTTCCGCGTAAAACGGCGTCCGGTCGAAAATCAATTGTGCTTGACCGCCAGCCACAGAGGCCACTTCTTGATCTGCTTGCAAGGCCACCACTAATTTAGCGCCATTCAGCGTCAAGTGTTGGTAGCCATCAAAAACACTAGCGGCCTTGATGGCCATCAGGGTCTCGTTTTGCGAGCCCATTGATTGGAGATCGCCGCGCGCCGCCCGCGCTCGCGCCTTTTGCTCCTTCATGGCTTCGTCAAATTCGGCTTCGTTGACGGTCATCCCTTCATCAGCGGCGTATTCCACCGTCAATTCGATAGGGAAGCCAAAGGTGTCAAACAATTTAAAAGCGGCGCGGCCATCAATCACCGTGCTACCAGCCAGCTTTTGCTGGGCAATCAGATCGTTGAGTAAGGCCAGCCCATCCGTCAACGTTTCGCTGAAACGATCTTCTTCGGACTTGATCACTTTAGCGATAAAGTCCTTTTGCGCGGAGACCTCTGGGTAATAGCTGGCCATGATTTCACCAACCACCGGCACTAATTGATACAAGAACGGCTTGCTGATCTGTAAACGGCGGCCGTTTAAGACGGCGCGGCGGATCAAACGGCGCAACACATAACCGCGACCTTCATTTGATGGCAAAGCGCCGTCACCAATGGCAAAACTAACCGTCCGCGCGTGATCGGCGATAATTTTAAAGGCCACATCCTGTTTGGGATCCGTGCCATATTTCACCTGACCGCTGATTTCTTCAGTCTTGTGGATCAACGGCAAGAATAAATCGGTCTCGAAATTCGTTGGCGCGTCCTGAAGCACGGAAACGACCCGCTCCAGACCCATCCCCGTATCAATATTTTTATGGGGTTGTTCCACGAAGCGGCCATCAGGTAAATGGTTGAATTCAGAGAAAACGATGTTCCATAATTCCAAATAGCGTTCATTTTCGCCGCCGGGGTAATTCTCCGGATCATCTTCGGCCACATTATTGAATTGTTGGCCACGATCGTAGAAAATCTCGGAATCAGGACCACTAGGACCCTCGCCAATATCCCAGAAATTATCTTCCACCTTGATCAGGTGATCTGTGGGTAGGCCAACAACTTCATGCCAAATGCGATAAGCTTCGGTGTCTTTCGGATAAACTGTGACGTATAAGCGCGCCGGATCCATCGCCAACCATTCTGGTGAGGTCAGAAACTCCCAGGCCCACGGAATCGCGTCCGCTTTAAAATAATCACCCACAGAGAAATTACCTAACATCTCGAAAAATGTATGGTGCCGCGCCGTTTTCCCGACGTTTTCAATATCATTGGTCCGAATACTCTTTTGCGCGTTAGTGATCCGGGGGTTTTTTGGAATAACCGTGCCGTCGAAATATTTCTTCAACGTGGCTACCCCGGAATTGATCCACAACAGGGTGGGATCATCATGGGGGATCAGTGAGGCGCTGGGTTCAACATCATGCCCCTTTGATTTGAAAAAGTCGAGAAACATTTGTCGAAACTCACTACTTGATAGTTTTTTCATGCTAACACCTTTCCTAACGACTAAACAAATAAAAACACCGTTGCTGACAAGGACGCTCATGCGCGGTACCACCTTGTTTGCAACGATGTTTGATCGTTAACCTCTTAATTGAACTACTATTCGATTGCCACTTAAGGAGCATCGATCACGCTTACGTGAAGGCTTCACACCAACAGCCTCTCTCTGAACACGGCCCGCGTCAACATATCTTAAGTCAAAAACATTATAATTAAAAAGCTGTTTCTTGTCAATCAATGACAACAAATTTTAGTTGTCCGCTAATCTAGTTGAACATTGAAGACAGAGCGGTAAACGGCGAAATGCGATAAAGGCCCATGACTGAAATCCGTTTCAGTCACATCACCAATCAAATCCAACAAGTCATTTTCCGATTTAACTTGGGTGTCAGTGCCGCCGAAAAGCCCACTATCGGAGCCAAATGGGTTCTCTTTGGCCACAGCCGGATCGTCCAGCATCTCCAGCGTTGGGAGCGGGTCAAACAACATTCCTAAGCCTAATTGGTGCTGACTCTGGCTGTCATCAATCGCCGCAAAACTACCGGCCCAATTCGCCAAAGCCGCATATTCCCACTGATTCCTTGTAGGTAGATTAGCGCCATCCCGTCGCAACTCGCGCCGTAAACCAGCAAATTCTAAGTTCTGCTGGACAAAAATATGCATGATGCCATTATTGGCCGGAATAAAGACCAAGTCATGATTACCAAAGAGGTCATTATCACTCGCAAACGGATTCAAGCTATCCGAACTACGCTCCAAATACGCCGTTATCTCACGATCATGCTTTTTCAAAAGCTTTTGATTGCCATGACGTTCACCGTTCACTAGGTTCAATTGACCAATCAATTTCAAGCTTGATGGCAATGCTTGAACGCTCATCAGAAATGGGGCCACTTCATCAAGCTCAGCGACGACGGTACCGGCTTCTTGTCCCGGCATGAAGAAATAGGTCTGTCCGTTAAGGTTGACCTCGAAAGTCCGCAAAGGACCAGCTTGGCTTGGCGTTTCTAGAGACTTGATATTTTCAACACTCCAAAGCGGATTCACAAAGTAGCGTAGGATTTGTTCAAAAACCCGCTGTTGTTCCTCCACTGTCAATTGATGCCAAGAATTCCAGTACAGCATTTTCTCTGTAATCATCGTTGCGCCTTCCTCTTCTGCTTTTGTTGTAAATGTTCCGCTCGTTGTTCAATTTTACGCTTGCGTCGGCGATCATCGCTGATGGCTTGTTTGATTTTCTTACGATAGCCCGGTTTACCTTTGCCCCGCGCCTTTTTGACGTAGCCAATCAAAGTTGGATCAAGTTTCTGTTGGGTCGCGCGGCGTTGCGTCCGGCGTTGGCGGTCGTAAGTCGTCACGATCTGACCCTTCTCCAAAGTCTTGGGCACAAACTTAACGCCGATATGTTCCAGTTGGGCAACAAGATTCTCCTCCGCTGGGCGGTACAGGGTGATGGCAGTGCCTTCAAGCCCATTGCGTCCGGTTCGGCCAACCCGATGGACGAAGAACTCCAGATCCTTCGGCAATTCATAATTGATGACCAAGGAAACTCCCGGAATATCAATGCCCCGGGCCGCCAAATCAGTAGCCACCACATACTGGTACTCCAAGTTCTCAACTTGCTTCATCACCCGCTTGCGTTCTCGCGGTTGTAAGCCCCCGTGGATTTTGGCCACGCGCAGACCTTTTTGTTTGAGATAGTCGGTTAAATCATCAACGGTCTGTTTCGTGTTGGCGAAAACCAGCGCCAAATAGGGTTGGCCGATCGTTAGTAATTGCGCGACTAACTCAGCCTTGTTCTTGCCCCCCGTCGCGAAAAGCCAGTTCTCAACTTGTGGATTGATTACAGACTTCGGCGCAAGCTTGATCTGTTCCGGCGTGTGCAGATACTTCCGCAAGAACGGTTGCAACTTATCCGGAATCGTGGCGGAAAAGACCGCTGTTTGCAACGCGGCTGGCATTTTGCTGGCAATCGCGTCAACTTGATTCAAGAAGCCCATGTCTAGGGTCATATCGGCTTCATCGATCACTAAAAAGCGAACTTGGTCAACCCGCAACGCTGCGCTGGAAACCAAATCAAGAATCCGACCAGGCGTTCCGATTACGATATCTGGTTGTTGCCGTTGCAATTTCTCGATTTGGCGCTCCTTATCACTGCCCCCCACATACAAATGGGTGGACCAATGCTCATTGCTTGCCGTCAATAGTGCCTTGGTCATTTCATAGGTTTGCGTCGCTAACTCGCGGCTAGGTGCCGTGATCACTAATTGCGCCAAATCTTCATGCTTCTCTAAGCGGCTTAGTAATGGCAACAAAAAGGCGTGGGTCTTACCACTCCCGGTTTGCGACTCGACCACCGCATCTTTGCCAGCCAGTAACACCGGAATCACCGCGTTTTGAACTGGGGTGGGTTGCCGGAAGCCAATTGCGGTCAAACCGGCCAATAAACTGTCCTTTAAGCCAAAATTTGTAAAATCATTAGGCATTGCATTTCTCCTTATTCATGACCCATCAGCTGGATCAGATTGCTGAACGACCAGCCACGTCGGCTGCCAGTTTCAGCCTCACTCAATCGAGACTGACAGCAGCGTCCTGTGCTGAAAGCTTGTTTTAGTTTACTGTGGGTTGTGTTTGATAAGCCGACCCCGCGGCGACCATTTCGGCAATGATCGTTTGCACCTCGGCTTGATCCTGGGCGTTGGCGCCACTGGCCAGCGGATGCCCACCACCATCATGCTCTTGAGCGATGGCATTGATGATTGGCCCTTTGGAACGGAAATGAACCCGATATGTGCCGTCAGGCTTTTCAACGTAGATCGACCAAAGCAGCACACCCTTCAAACGACCAGGAGTGGACACGATCGAATTCACCTGATCATCACGTAATCCTAGCTTCGCGATCAATTCGCGACTGATCATCACATGAGCGGCACCATGGCCATCAAAACTGATTTGATCGAAGACGATCGACTGCAACCGCGCCTGTGCTAACGTCATTTCATAAAGGTTCTCACTGACAACTGAATGATTGAAACCAGTGCCGACCAGTTGGGCAGCCACGTTGAAAGTATGGGTGGTGGTGGAATTATACATAAAGCGACCGGTATCTCCGACGATCCCCGCGTACAACACCCGCGCCGCTTCTTGGGTCAGCATCAAAGCGCCCTCACTGTCATTGATCAAATCAACGACCAATTCGGAGCTGCTGGATGCCTCAGTCACAACATGATAATAGTCGCCATAAGCGTCACGATTAGGATGATGATCGATTTTGATCAGGAAGTCCCCTTGGTCAAACCGGGGATCACTGATACGCGGCGTATTCGCCGTATCTACCACAATAACCAAGGCCCCTTGATAAAAGTCATCGGCAACCTCTTCGGGCTGGGCCAACCAATCTAAATCGCCGACTGAGCTCCCAACGATCTTAACTTGTTTGTCAGGATAGCCTGCTTTGATTGCTGTCGCTAGGCCAGCCTGGGACCCAACCGCATCCGGATCCGGATTTTGATGGCGGTGGATCACGATTTTATCGTAGGCTTTGATTTTTTCTAGAATCTGTGCAAAATTTGCTTCCATCGTTTATATCTCCTCAATAACTTGGCAAGTGACCATCGCTTTGGCCACGACTAGATGATCCGATAAAATATCAATATCGAAATAGGTACGCCGCCGACTGGCATTAACGACCCGTAATTTGATGGTCAATTCATGATCGATCTGGACCAAGCGTAAATAATATAGATTCAGTTGATCAACCATGCTGACCTTTTGTTGGTAAAGGCGTAATGAGCGCGTTGCGGCCAAAGTCAGCAGTTCGGTTAAGACCCCAATGGCCAAAGTCCCATCATCATTGGCCATTTGCGGTGTGACCACGGCCCGCCAAGCTGGAAAATCGTCGCCAGTGACCACTGGCGTCTCCTCAACAGACAGCGCCTCGCCGATTTGCGCCTCCAACGTCCAGGTCCCCATCTTCGAAAGCGGCCGTTCATGCGCTTGGACATCGTTGCGATTGACCAAACCGACTAAATTGAACCCAGTATCGACGACTGGCAGTAAATCAATCGAATTGGACATCAGTAGATGCGTCGCGTTAGCCAACGAGGTGTGTAAAGTCACCGTAATCGGATTCTTGACCATCACCTTATCAAGCCCAGTTCCCGCGCTGAAACCCTGAATATCGTGATAAGTGATCACGCCGACCAAGCGTCCTTTTTCGGTGACCACCGCAAACCGCGATTTATTGGTGCTATTACGCAAAGCCAGATAATCACTGACCTTTTGCGATTGCAGCAATACCTGGATCTGGTCACGAGGCTCATAAACGTCGTTGACCGTCAAAATGTCTTGCTTGATATTCTTGTTGGAAATCTCCCGGTTGATCAGGCTTGCCACGGTATAAGTGTCATAACTGGTACTGATCAAAGGCAACTCTTCATCATCAGCCAGGCGAATATTCTCGCTTGACGCCTCAAAGCCACCGGTGATCAACACCGCGGCACCGTGTTCCAGAGCGATTTGCTGAGCGCCCGTTCGATTCCCAACGATCACCAGCGACATTGGCGTGATATAGGGAATCATCGCCTCTTCCGTCATCGCGCCAATCACAAATTTATTTAAAGTTTTCGCTAGTCCGGCCGCGCCGCCAAGTAAGCGCCCATTGATCAACTCAAGAATGTCTGAGAAAGACAGTTCCTCGATCTGTTTCGGTCGCTCCTTCTCTATTCGGACCGTACCGACCCGCTCAATCGTCGCCACTAACCCATTGGTTTCTGCCGATTTGATGGCCCGATATGCCGTGCCTTCGCTGACCTGAAGCTCATGCGCGATCGAGCGCACCGAAACCTTCTGGCCGATCGGCAAAGTTTCTAAATAACGAATGATCTCTTCGTGTTTTGTTGCCAAGAACTCACCCACTTTATCTGACAGTCTACTGTATCAGTATATCTGTTTCTAAAGCTAAACACAAAACTAATCTGACGAAAATGTAACCGCAAAATCAACAAGTTATACCGCGCCCCCAATCGCACCCACACCAACGCCAAACCGATCATTAAACGGTGGCGCCAAGTCCAGTAGTAGGATGACGCTGCAAAAATGAGCATAGAAAAAGAGGCGATCCGTGGGGATCGACCTCTTTTGGTAACCATTTTTGGTAGAACAGCTTACATCATGCCGCCCATGCCAGCACCAGGGCCAGCAGGAGCATCAGACTTCTCAGGTTCTGGCTTATCAGCCACAACAGCTTCTGTCGTTAACATCAAAGCAGCAACACTGGCTGCATTTTGTAACGCCGAACGAGTGACCTTAGTTGGATCCAAGATTCCGGCCTCGATCATATTCTCCCACTTATCAGTGGCAGCGTTATAACCAACCTCGTTTGCTTGGCCCTTCATGTGTTCCACAATGACGGAACCTTCCATCCCCGCATTTTCAGCGATTTGACGAACTGGTTCTTCCAAGGCCCGAACCACGATGTTGATCCCAGTTTGAACATCGCCAGTTTCTTGCAAGGCTTTAACAGCAGAGATGACGTTGACAAAAGCAGTCCCACCACCAGCGACATAGCCTTCTTCAACTGCGGCCCGTGTTGCGTTCAGCGCGTCTTCGATGCGATATTTGCGTTCTTTCAATTCAGTTTCAGTTGCAGCCCCGACGTTGATCACCGCAACACCGCCAGCTAATTTAGCCAAACGTTCTTGCAATTTTTCCCGATCGAAATCAGAAGTTGTGTCGGCGATTTGACCCTTGATCAAGTCCACCCGTTCCTGGATCGCGTCTTTGGCACCAGCGCCTTCAACGATCGTGGTGTTGTCCTTAGTGACGGTCACTTTACCAGCTTGACCCAATTGTTCCAACTTGGTATCCTTCAATTCCAAGCCAAGGTCACTAGTAATGACAGTCCCACCGGTCAAAACAGCGATATCTTCCAATTGCGCCTTACGACGATCGCCAAAGCCAGGCGCCTTGACGGCAACAACATTAAAGGTCCCGCGGATCTTGTTCAGAACTAAGGTTGGCAATGCTTCGCCTTCCACATCGTCCGCAATGATCAAGAGCGCCTTACCTTGTTGCACGATTTCTTGCAACATTGGCAGGATTTCTTGAATGTTGCTGATCTTCTTGTCGGTGATCAAAATGTAAGGATTGTCTAAGTCAGCTTCCATCTTGTCGTTATCTGTCACCATATATTGGGACAAGTAGCCGCGATCGAATTGCATTCCTTCAACCACACTGAGATCTGTTTCAATCCCTTTGGATTCTTCGATCGTGATCACACCATCATGACCAACTTTTTCCATGGCGTCAGCAATCAATTTACCGACTTCTTCGCTGGAAGAAGAAACTGAAGCGACTTGCGCGATTTGACTCTTGTTTTCAACTTTATGCGCGATCTTGTGTAACTCGGCTACCGCAGTGGTGGTCGCTAATTCGATCCCGCGGCGGATACCAACTGGGTTGGCGCCAGCAGTGACGTTCTTCATCCCTTCGCGAATGATCGCTTGGGCCAAAACTGTGGCGGTTGTGGTCCCATCACCAGCGATATCGTTGGTCTTCGAGGCAACTTCGGAAACCAGTTTCGCGCCCATGTTCTCGAAATGATCTTCTAATTCAATGTCTTTGGCAATGGTGACCCCATCATTGGTGATTTCAGGTGAGCCATATGATTTCTCCAAAACAACATTGCGGCCTTTTGGTCCTAAAGTTGTTTTAACGGTATTTGCTAATTGATCAACGCCGCGAAGCATTGCCGCGCGCGCATCTTCAGAAAATTTGATTTCTTTCGTCATTAAAAATTACCACCTTATCAAAAAAATTTTATTTATAACGTCTGTCGTCAACGCTGAACTAGTCGACGATCGCCATGATGTCTTTCTCGTGAAGGACCAAATATGACGTGCCTTCGTATTTAACTTCAGAGCCAGCATACTTGTCGAATAACACCGTTTGGCCTGCTTTAACAGTCAAAGGTACTTGCTGACCATCATCAGTAAAGCGACCTGCGCTGATTGCCACGATCTTGCCAGTTTGTGGTTTCTCTTTAGCGTTACTTGCTAAAACAATCCCGCCAACCGTTTGTTCCTCTGGTTCTTCAACAGTTACGATCACACGATCTCCTAAAGGTTTTAACACAGAAAATCCCTCCGTTAACATTTATTCTTTTTTAGCACTCAGTTGCATCAAGTGCTAACCACAAGATTTATAATAGCATTTTTCAGGTTGATTGCAAGTTATTTCAACTCACTTCCTGATTTTTTGTGTTTAATCTTCAAATAAAGTCGTCAAAGCGGCCATATTTTACTGAAAGGTAGCGCTTGTTTTCGGGAAGCTGGTTGAGCCCAACAAAAGTTAACCTTTTTTTGCGCGACAAATATTGTTATCATGGAACTAGTTTGTTCAACTTTATCAGGTCGTGTTGCGACCATCTCTAGCGCGTAAATCAGCGCGGCGCGGCACAATCGTCGGACTGCACCAACGAAGTCCGGCTTAAGAAGAAAGGATATTGCTATGACTAATCAAGAAATCGAGCCCCGAAAAATTTGGTCTAAAATTGTTTGGATCGTGGTGAGCTATTTGGGGATTCTTCTCGTTCCCGGCTTGATTTTATCAGCGGTGGGCTTGAAAGGCGTCAGCGGCGTGAATTGGCAAATGGGGCTCAGCATTGTGCTGACCGGTGTTTTCGTTTGGTTTGACCAACGTTCAGACCGTCAGATCGGCATCCAACCTGAGGCTAAAATCGCAGTAGCCGATGTGTTATTATATGGTTTTTTGGGACTCTTGCTGTTCTATGGCGTCAACCTCATGGGCACGGTGCTGATCACCCTCTTCTCAGGCGCGCCGCAAACCTCGCAAAACACGCAAGAAATTCTGCAAGTGGTTCGCAAAGCACCACTCTATGCCGTTTATGCGGCCCTGATCGCCCCAATTTTGGAGGAGTTGGTTTTTCGCAAAACGCTTTACGGTTTAGGCAGTCGGCTGATGAACCCCACCGGCGCGGCCTTGATCTCCAGCCTACTCTTCGGCTTGGCTCATAATGACAATCGCTTCTTGATCGTCTACGCGGGCATTGGCGTCGTGCAGTGCTGGCTTTATCACAAGACCAAGTCGATCAAGGTCACCATCACCGCCCACATCATTTACAACAGCATCTCGTTGTTGATCTCTATCTTCTTGCTGAAGTAACCAATCGGCCTTCCGCGCAGGCAGCTGCCTCACCTGAACCACATTTCATTAACTTCCAGACATCAAAAAACCACCTAATCAAATTAGGTGGCTGCGCGAATAATGCTTCAAAAAAATCTAGTTGAACAAGGGATCATGGGCCAATGGGTTGATCAACGTGCCGTCTTCATTGAAGTTGTCCAAGAAGTAGATCAACGTTTGTAATTCGTTGGCCAGGTCCACATTGTGAACCCGAACATCATCGGGCACATTGACCCGCAAAGGTGTGAAGTTTAAAATACCCTTGATGCCAACTTTGACCAATTCATCGGTGATTTCCTGCGCTTGTTCGATTGGCACCGTCAAAATCACGATATCGATCTGTTGCGCGCGCAACTGTTCCTTCAACTGGGCCATCGGATAAATCGGCACGCCACTTTGAATCGTGCCTGTCAAGTCAGGATCCACATCAAAAGCAGCACTGATCCGAATATTATTCGTTTGCCGGAAATTATAGTTCAATAACGCGTGGCCCAAATTGCCCACACCAACCAAAGCCACATTCGTCAAATGGTCTTGGTTCAGCAAACGCTTGAAGAATGTCAACAAAGAGTCAACATCATAACCATAGCCACGTTTGCCTAAAGCGCCAAAGTAAGAAAAGTCACGGCGGATCGTCGCGCTGTCCACTTTAACAGCTTCAGAGAGTTCCGCGGAGGAAACCTTCTTTTTCTCGCCATCGTGGAGAAATTGTAAATAACGGTAATATAAAGGTAAACGGCGTGCCGTTGCCTTTGGAATTTTTATTTCAGCCATTGCTGAAACACCTCAGTCTTTCAATCGTTTTTTTGTAAAGCTTGTCAATTATCCAAAATGATTATTCCACAAATTGAGTAAATAAACAACTTGTTTTCTAAGTTGCATAATAACCGTTTCGTGAAAAAGATGCAATAAAAATGCTTGAACCCTTTATTCTATAGCTTTCCACATTATAATGTTCTCACATCAAAAGAATTTAAACTTTTATTAATTTTCATTTGTTACGGAGGAAACTCACAATGATTATACTGCAAGCGCAACAAGTCGCTCGTTTTTTCGGCGCCGAAACGCTGTTCTCAGGTGTCAATTTAGAGGTCCAAGATCAAGGCCGCGTCGGGCTCGTGGGCGTTAATGGCTCGGGAAAATCAACATTACTAAAGATCATCGCCGGCATCGATTCCCCCGATGAGGGTCAAGTCGTCAAGAATAAAGGCCTGACCATTGGCTATTTGGCTCAAAATAGTGGCCTGGATTCCCACAACACGATCATTGCGGAAATGACGGCGGTCTTCGCCGCTGTTCAAGCGATGGAACGCCAATTGCGCCAGTTGGAACTTGACTTGGCCCAACACCCGACCGATCAGGAACTATTGAATCAATATGACCAACTACAGAATCGCTTTAAGTTGGCGAACGGCTACGGCTACGAGGCGGAAATCAAGACCGTCCTCCAAGGCTTTCAATTCCCAGCTGAAACTTATCAGAAACCAATCAGCTCATTATCCGGTGGTGAACGTTCACGACTAGCGCTGGCGAAAATTCTGTTGCAACGTCCGGATCTGCTGATTTTAGACGAGCCGACCAACCACTTGGATATCGAGACCCTGAACTGGTTAGAAAACTATTTACAAAGCTATCGCGGCGCTCTGCTGATTGTTTCTCATGACCAATACTTCCTGGATCATGTTACCAAGGAAATCTTCGCGCTTGAGCACCACAGTTTGACCCATTATCACGGCAATTACAGCGCCTATTTGCAACAACGGGCTCAGAACTTCCAGACGGCAACCAAGGCTTACGAGCAGCAACAAGCGGAGATCAAAAAACTGGAAACCTTCGTGGAAAAGAACATCACCCGAGCTTCCACCACCAAACGAGCACAAGCGCGCCGGAAACAGTTGGAGAAAATGGTTCGTCTGGACAAACCAGTCGACAGTAATCAAAGTCTCCACTTTCACTTTGACTTAACCAAAGAAACTGGTAAGGAAGTTCTCTTCGTCCGCGACTTAGCGATCGGTTATGAAGACCGAGTCATGTCCAGCCCCATCAATTTCGCCGTGATCAAGCACCAGCGCGTGGCGATCATCGGCCCCAACGGTGTGGGTAAGTCCACCTTAGTCAAGACCCTCTTGCAACAGATTCCCGCGCTAGCCGGTAGTTTCAAGTTTGGCGCCAACGTCCAGATTGGTTACTATGATCAGGATCAACGCCAACTGGACCCACAATTGACCGTGTTGGAAACGATCTGGCAAGAACATCCCTTACTCCCGGAGCAAGAGATTCGTACTGTTTTAGGCAGTTTCCTGTTCAGCGGTGATGATGTTCAAAAAGTGGTCCATCAGCTTTCTGGTGGTGAAAAAGCGCGTCTGCTTTTAACCAAGTTGGCCATGGAGAAACGCAATGTCTTGCTGATGGACGAACCAACGAACCACTTGGATATCCAGTCCAAAGAAGTCCTGGAACAGGCCCTGGCTAACTTTGCCGGAACGCTGATTTTCGTCTCCCACGACCGTTACTTGATCAATAGCTTAGCCGATCGGATCGTGGACTTAACGCCAACTGGCAGTCAGGTTTACGAAGGTAATTACGACTTTTATCTGGAGAAGCGCCAACCGGAAATCGCGGCGGTCACCACAACCACTGAAATTTCTGATAATCAAGCGCAGTTCATCGCCGACAAGGCCCAACAACGGGAATTGCGGAAACTGGAGCGGGCGGTCAGTCACGCCGAAACGCAGATGAACGAGCGTCACCAACAAGCAGAGGCCTTGCAGCAACAAATGGCCCAACCAGCGATCCAGGCCGACTTTGTCAAGCTAGGTGATCTGCAAAAGGAACTGGACCAGGTTCAAGCGGCCGAAACCGCCGCGGAGAATGAGTGGCTGCTGGCAACCGAGGCTTTGGAACAAGGGCCAACGACAAATTAAGCTGGCTGTTCGCGGTTGACCTCAAGCAAACCCACCGCGCTACAATTTTAATTCAGTCAATTTCAATTTCAATGCCGCCAATTTCAAGGTCAGTCGCAAGTAAGAAATCAGGAAAAATGAGTATAACAAAAGCGCCTATTCCGACGAATATGGCGCTTTTTGCTATGTTAACTTATTTGGAACAATCGATCAATTTGAACTATTCGCCCATCAATTTCTCAGCTTGTGCCAAAACAGCGTCGCCATCCATCATGCCATATGAACGCATGTCGATCACTTCAACTGGAATGTTCTTGCCTGATACTTTATCTTGGAATTGCTTCAACATATAACGAACTTGTGGTCCTAAGAGGAGAACATTAACGTCATTAGATGCCAAGGCGTTATCAGCGTCACCAGCAGCGGTTGCGAAGATGTTTGCTTCGATTCCCTTTGCTGCTGCAGCCTTTTGCATTTTTGAAACTAATAAACTGGTAGACATACCAGCACTACATACTAACATGATTGTTTTCTCGGCCATGATAAAAACGCTCCTTACAAAATGTTAATGAAAACGGTTAAACCGTTTTCAATACAATATCGATGATAGTCTAAAAAAGCTGATGTGTCAATGATTAATATCTAACGAGATCCAAGCTGGGATCCGCGTTCAAGGTCAGATCAGCTACCGGCGCGCCGGTGTCCAAGTAAACTTGCGCCGCGGCACCAATCATGGCAGCGTTATCACCACAAAGCCGCAATGGCGGCACGATCAATTCGATCTCGGGAAAATTCGTGGTCAAATTGGCGCTCATCATTTCCCGCAAGCCCTGATTAGCAGCCACGCCACCGGCAATCACCAATTGTTCAACCGGATATTGCGCCAGCGCATGCATGGTTTTGGTCACCAGTACCTCACCGACGCTGGCTTGAAAGCTAGCCGCGAGATCTTCCCGCGCTAAAGTCTCGCCGATTTGACTGGCATGATGGACCCGATTGATGAAGGCACTTTTTAACCCGCTGAAACTGAAGTCAAAATTGTCTTCGTCAATCATCGCCCGAGGAAACTTGAAGGTGTCCCGCCCCAGATGCGCCAACCGATCAACTTCTTTGCCCGCGGGGTAATTGATGCCTAACACGCGCCCGATCTTATCATAGGCCTCGCCAGCGGCATCATCCCGGGTCTCGCCGAGCAACTCGAATTGATTCGGCGCTGAAACCAGAACCAGCTCTGTGTGCCCGCCAGAGACCACCAAGGCCATAAATGGGTACACCAAAGGCTTGACCAGCTGCGCCGCATAAATGTGACCCGCCAAATGATTGATCGGCAATAACGGCAAATGATGCGCGTAGGCCAAGGCCTTAGCCGCGCTGATCCCAATCAAAAGTGACCCCACCAATCCCGGGCCATAAGTGACCGCGACCGCTGACAAATCTTCGTAACTCACGTGGGCCTCAGTTAGCGCTAACTCAGTACAGTGAAGGATCTGTTCCACATGATGACGGCTGGCCACTTCAGGTACGACCCCACCAAAACGTTGGTGACTCTTGATTTGAGTGGCAATAATGTTGCTCAAGATCTGGCGTCCAGATTCGATCACGGCCACACTGGTTTCATCACAACTGGTTTCAAACGCTAAAATCAATTCTCTCCGATTATTCTTCAAAACGTTCATCGCTCATTTCATTTTTTTGGCTGCTGGGACGGATCTAATGCTAATAGCATTGAGACCGCGTCCGCGTGTTCCTGTTCATAATAGTTACGCCGGATCCGTACGGGTTTGAACCCCAGTTGGCGATACAAGCCCAGCGCCGGTTCATTATCGACCCGAGCCTCAAGGGTGACGCGCTGGCAGTCCTGCGCTTGCGCAACCTCAATCAAGAAGGCCATCATCCGTCGGCCCAATCCCTGGCGTTGCCACGTGCTCAGGAGGGCGATATTGGTGATATGAACCTCTTCTGACGAAAACCAAGCGCCAATAAAGCCAACTAATTGGGTCTCGTTGGCACAAAGCCCCAAATAAAGGCGGTCGCCTTGGCGCGTCATTTCATTCATAAACGTTAGCCGATCCCAGGGCATCTTCCCTTGATAGACATCGCGCTCAATGGCCAACGCCTGGTTCAAGTCAGCCACGACCAACCGCCGCAGCGTCATCGTGGTCGCTCCCTGTTGCCATTGAAGCGGTAATTTCGCTGTTGGTGGCTGAGGCGCAATGGGCACCGGCGGCCAGAAAAACTGTTTAAACTTCCTCAACAAAGTTTTCATGTGCCTCACCTGGATGATTCTTTAGCCACGTCGCTTCCGCCTCGGTTGGTCGTAGGTAATTAGGCGCAAACCCATTCAGATCCTGAACCAGTTGCGCTGGTGTCGCCAATAAATCAAAATCTGCTGCGTTAGGCATTGACACACTTCCTGTGGCGACAGTAACGGTTGCGTCAGGCCAAGCTTGGCGCCACCAAGCTTGTTGCTGTTCGGTCAGCTGGCCCGTGACCACGATCGGTCCCGTTGGCGCCAACACCTGCGCTTGCGCAACGATTTGGGCCGCCGCTAAATACTGATCAGGCTGAAGACTCTGGACAGTAGCAGGTTCTGTCGCCGACCAACGGTAAAACCCAGCAAAATAGCAGTCACGCCGAGCATCGATCAGCGGCACGATCAGTGGGCTTGTGTGTTGCCAACGCCAAGCTGTCGTCAAAGCCGCCAAACTGGAAACACCGTATAAAGGAATCTTCAAAGTCCAGGCTAACATCTTGGCAGTGGTGATGGCAATTCGGACCCCGGTATAAGATCCTGGGCCCATGGCAACCACGATTCTAGTGACCGCCGCCAATTCCACGCCAGCATAACTCAAGGCCTGATCGATTGCCGGCATTAACGTCGCGCTATGATTCTTGGCCTTGGCGGTTTGGATCGTGGCCAAGGGCTGCCCATCCGCGATGACAGCCACGCTTAAAGGTAGATTTGATGTATCTAATGCTAGAGTCAGCACAAAAAAACGCCTCTGCTTTCTGAAAATATCTAGCTTAAGTTTAACACATCCCTTTTGGATCGGGGAAAATTGTTTTTCACGGCGCTCGCATCACATGACTGCCGTGATTTTGATCAGACAACCTAGGCGATGACGATCGCGCCTCGTTGCCTTTGGTTGCGGCAATTGCCCGCAGCCACTGGCTCAAGTCGAAATCGTGATCGCAAAAAAAGTGACCGCGCTAAATTGTCGAGACGGGGATTCGGGGACCTGATCCGCTAAGAACAAATCCCTTACCCTAAAGGCAATAGGCGATCACTTCAAGTTCATAATAAACCAAATATTAATATTTGTCCAATTAGTTAGATCGGGTATTTCCACCTAAGAGATGTGATTAGGACATCCTTCCCGACACTAACTGGTCGATGACGATTTCAAAATGACCACCGCGACTGGCGCGGCTGATGGCATCTGCGCAACTGAAGCACGCCCAGCGGCTGACAAGCCTCGTCTGGTCGCGATGATTCCTACCTAGGTAGTTCTTTGCCTGTGTCCTTAGTTGAAGTCCGATAAAGGCCGTTCAGTCCAACCGCTGGGTCAACTTCAGGCGCGTGACCGCCTTGAGCATCACATAAATACCCACGAAATAGATGGGGATCATCAATAATTCCTTCGGTAAACGTAGCCAAAATAATGGCCAAAAGGAAACGTGATACATGAGTTGCAAGACGGCCGTGTTGATCACCAAATTGCTGCCCAAATTAATGATCACCGCCACCAACAATACACGCCACCAGCTGACCGTTGACATTTTGCGCTGATCCAACAACCAGCCATAAATGACGCCGCTGAAAATGGCCACCAACGTAAACGCCGGATTGAACGCCCCCTGCGGAAACAGCGAGGCCCCGATCAAATCACTCACACCCCCGGCGATACCCGCGTAAAACGGACCATACCAATAGCCAATCAAGGCTGACACAATGAAAGTGGCCGACACTTTCAAGAAATTCGTGCCAAAAGAAAAACGACCTAAAATCAGCTGAATCGCGATTAGGGCCGCTAAGAAGACAAGCCTTTGCATGGACAGACCATGCCTATTTGTTTTTTCCATTCTGAACACTCCCTCGTTGGAGCGCCACCAAAAGCGGCGAATGCGGCAGCTAAACCGCGATCGAATCCGTTCGATCTTCGTCCGATGTTCACATTCCGTTCCATCAGCACTTTACGCTTAGCCGCCTACTCCGAATAGAAAAATTCTACTGGCTTTCTCATGATTTTGCAAGTCTCACGTTTGTGATAATTATTCATCGATCATTCTAAGACACTTTGGACAGCTATTCTGGATATCGCACCGGCAATCAGCGCCATTTCACTTGGGCCTCTGCGGCAATCTCTGTCCCATTCAAGATCCGATGGTGGGTGAGCAGCTGATCCCCTGCGGTGGTTTGGATCAACTGACTTTGGATCTGATCACCGTAACGAACCTCGTGCTCATAACGGATCAGCATCTCTTGCAATTGATTTTCTCGCAGGAAGGTGGCCGGCAACGCGTCCAGCATCCAATCGAAGTAATGGGCATTGTTCACGTGGCGATTAGAATCAATGTCGAAGTAACGAACCTGATACGCCTTGTCGACCTGGTTTTCTGCCCAATCTAGTTTCGGTAAATGGGGCATGGTCAGCACTTGCTTAGAAAAGGGCGCGTCATACTTACTGGTCAGTTCCTCTGGCATTTTGATCATCCGCCGGGCGCTGAGGCTCATCACCACCCAAGTACTACGCACCGCCACTAATTCATTGCCCGCCTGATCAAAGAGCCAATAGTTACGATAACAGAAGAACTTGTTGTATTGACTGACCTCTGTCCGCGCCTCGATCACTTCATGTTGCCGCGGTAGCCGCGTCACATTGATCAAATACTCCGTTGTCACCCAACCTAATGCCAAGCGATTCATATCTTCCGGCCCTAGTCCCTGCGCCGCTAATTGGCGCTCAGAAACCAAGACCAAATGATTCATGGCCGCCGACAAATGCATCGCGCCCGCCGGATCACATTCATAAAACGGTACTATAAATTTCTCTGCGTAATAAGTCATGATTTGCGTGCCCCTCATTCGAATTTTTTCCACTTTGTTCTGATTTTCAGCCTGCCACCGTGCTTCGACTCGTGCCTCAGTCCAACTGAACCCGAAACGATGCCGGTACTGGTCTTGGTTTAGTCCGCCATTGATCCAACCAGCATTGGGTTAGAAATCATGATACTGCTGATAGACGGTTTGCCGCGGCAAACCTTGTTCCTGGGCAATTTGTTTGATGGCCTGATTGGGCTTGATCCCCGTCGCGATCAACGCCTGCACCGCTGACTGGATGTCCGCAGGTGCCAATGACGCCGCGGCCACCGGTGTTACCGGCGCGGCCGCCAGCAACAAGACGTATTCCCCGCGTGGATCGTGCTCCGCATACCAAGACTGTAATTCAGCCAAGGTCCCCCGCTCAAACGATTCGTGTAGCTTGGTCAACTCCCGGCCTAACACCAATGGCTGATCCGCCGGGAAAACCGTGGCCAAATCGGCTAAGGTTCGGCGCAAATGATGCGGCGATTCGTAGAGAATCGTCGTTTCCTGGCGTTGGGTCAAGGCCGTCAACGCGATCCGCAAGTCTTTCTTTTTCCGAGGTAAAAAACCATAGAAATAAAAGGGTTGTGGCGTCAACCCAGAAGCAATCAACGCTGTGATCCCCGCACTAGCGCCTGGCAACGGTACCACGGCGATGCCCGCCGCGATCGCCGCCTGCACCAGTTCTTGGCCAGGATCAGAAATCGAAGGCAGCCCAGCGTCGGAAACCTGGGCAATCGTCGTGCCCGCCAGCAGTTTCGCCACCAATTCCGGGATCCGTTGTTGGGTATTATGCTCATGGAAACTGATCTGTGGGGTTTTGATTGCAAAATGGGCCAACAGTTTCCCGGTATTGCGCGTATCTTCGGCCGCAATCAAATCCACCTGTTGTAGGGTTGCCACCGCTCGATAAGTCATATCGTCCAAATTTCCAATCGGTGTCGGCACCAAAAAAAGGGTCCCTTGCGCCGTCGGTTCAAAACTCTGCTGAATCCGCAAAAGATGACCCTCCGTTATTTCTTCTGGTGTGAGCGGTTATTGCCATAAATAATGTTGGTGCAAAAAGCGCAGGGCTCATTGTTCTCCCGGCGAGCGCCATACATCATGTTGCAAATATGATAACCGCTATCGTAAAGCTTCTCCAGATTGCGCCGTGACGGCAACATTGCTGGCTTGGGTTCCGTTTCCGTCGAAGGCGCCAACTCGTTCAAGCGCCCGCGCAAATGTTTATTCTCAATAATCAATTCAGCGTTCTGTTCAAGAACACGATTAAGCTCTTGGCGAAATCCCGCCAAGTCGTGAGCTAAGTTATCGGCTTCGGTTGACAAACGCTGAAAATCAGTAAAAGGATCGCGTTGATTCATTTAAAATTTCCCTCTTTTATCAAAATTAGTTGTAGAGATAACTGCTCCAAAGTATTCTGGAAACTAACGTTGGCGTCCAATTGCTGCTTGACGCCTAAAGACTGGTTCAAGAAACTGGTGACCTGTGAAACTGACAATTTTGCCGCTAACGCTTGTTGCCGTTCTTGCTGCTGCGGCCAACGCAACGCCGTGGTCAGTTGGAATTTCGTGGTGAATAAATCACTAAAAGCCATGATCAACAGCTCTTCCAAGAATTGATGCATGGGTTTCGCCTTAAAGCGTGGCAAAATCGTACTCTGGACTTGGGCAAACGCCAACGGTTGCCCTTGGGCCAAGTTCTCGTACCATTGCCAGAAGGCGCTTAAGGTCTCTTGAAAGAGATCCTGCTCCTGAAGCTCCTTGATCGTCGCCAACGTCAGCGGCATCTGGCTCAACAAGTGTCCTAATTCCGGTGTGACCCCCAGCGTGGCGATCTGCGCGGCCCGCTCCGCCAAAACCGGTTCGGGCAATAAGACAGTTTGGACCCGCGAACGGATTGTCGGCAAAATCTGTGCCAGCCGCGTGGTCGTCAAAATAATCAGAACTTGGCTGACCGGCTCTTCCAAAAACTTAAGCAGAGAGTTGGCCGCAGGTAACGTCATTTTATCAGCATCTGCAATCACGAAGACACGGCGATTGGACAGGCCGCTTTTACTCAGTTCCTGCTTTAAAAACCTGACGTCATCCACCCCAATGGATTGGGTCGCTGTTTGAACCACCAAATAATCCGGATTATTGCCATTCTGAATCCGTAAGCATTCCGCGCAATGGCCGCAAGGAGCGCCATCTTCGGTCAACTGCGAACAAAACAAGCGCTCCGCTAGCCACTGAGCCAAGGCTAAAGCGCCAGCATTGACCGGCTCCGCAAACAAATAGGCGTGACTCAAATGGTCCGTCGCAATCAGATTTTTAAAATGGGTTTGGATGTCCGCCAGTGTTAACTTCTCCATCACGACCGCAGACTAAAAATGATGGAACTGATCCACTGGCATGACAAAGACTGTGGCGCCGCCAACTTGGACTTCAATCGGGTAAGGCATCGAACTATCGCCCATTGGATCCAAATTAGCCGGTGGCGTCATAAACTGTTGCCGAGCGTGAGAAGTCTGCTTGATGAGCTCCAAGACTTCCTCGACCCGATCATCTTCCACCCCAACGATAAAGGTTGTATTGCCGGAACGTAAAAACCCGCCAGTCGTTGAGAGCTTGGTTGCCCGAATGTTGGCATCAATAAACTCGTTACTTAAAATATTGGCATCTTTATCTTGCACGATCGCTAAAATCAACTTCATGGTAGTTCCTCCTTTAATTGATCAGTGTCTATTAATCCGAATTCCTAGCTTGAAAATGTTCCTTGATGATTGCTAAGCAGTCCTGTTGAACCAACGCCAGCGGACGATCGGCGTCCACGGCGATCATCCGCTGCGGGTTGGCCGCCAATAACGTCTGATAAGTATCACGGACCCGTTGATGGAAAGCCAGCTTTTGCCCTTCCAGGCGGTCGAAGCCGGCGCCTAACTTCTGGACCCGTTGCAAACCAACGGTCACCGGAACGTCCAGATAGAGCGTCAAATCAGGATAATGACCTTGGATCGCGAAATCATTCAACGCGGCGACCTGATCCGTGCCTAACTGGTGCCCACCACCTTGGTAAGCCACCGAGCTGTCCACAAAGCGATCACAAAGGACGATTTTGTCGGCGGCCAAAGCTGGCTCAATGACTTCGACCAAATGTTGCCGCCGGGACGCCGCGAACAACAGCGCCTCGGTCCAGTCATCCATTTCCTGATTATTGACATCTAGAATGATTTGCCGGATCTTCTCGGCGATGGCGCTACCGCCTGGTTCTCGTGTGACCACGATTTGTTGACCGGTTTGGCTGGCCAAGGGTTGCATCAACTCTTGGATCACCGTGGACTTACCAGCGCCATCAGGTCCCTCAAACGAAATAAAAAATCCTGCCATTTGACCCCTCTACCTTCATTGTACGAATAATACTTTTTTGCTGCAAATATCTGCTTCTTCTGCTTGCTTGGTCCGCAACTGTGGCCGGCAACTAACCGGATCATGGCTAGCGCGCCACCACAGACCGCAGCGTTTTGGCCTTGGTGCCGCGATAGCGGGCCTCTTGATACAGCAAATTGAATTTAGCCTGCTGCAGTTTGATGCTATCAACAAACTGGATGGGATCTTCCAATCCCTGATTGGCCGCTTTTTGCAGGCGCTGGAGCTGATCTTGGACCTGATCCAATTCCGCTCGCAAGATCTCATCGCCTTGATGGCGCAATTGATGCTTGGGTTTGAACAAACTCAAATTTCCCGCCGCCCTTCAACCGCGCGCTGCAAAGTCATTTCGTCCGCATATTCAATATCCGATCCCACCGCTAATCCGTGGGCCAAGCGCGTGACCTTGATCCCCGCAGGCTTGATCAAACGCGCCAAATACATGGCGGTGGCCTCACCTTCAGGAGAGGCGTTCGTGGCGACGATCACTTCATTGACGTCACTTTTTTGCAGGCGTTTGATCAGGGCGGCAATATTCAGATCCTCAGGCCCCTTGCCATCCATCGGGGACAAGACCCCGTGCAAAACATGATAGCGACCTTGGTAGTCATGCATTTTCTCAAGGGCCATGATATCCTTTGGCTGTTCCACCACCAAGATCTGTTCCTGATTCCGATTGGGATCACGACAGATCTCACAGGGATCAACATCGGTGATATTCCCGCAAATACTACAATAATGGAGGTCCCGCTTTGCCCTCAATAAGCTGTCGGCGAATTGCTGGACCGCCTCTTCATCCATATCAATGGTATAAAAAGCCAAGCGGGTCGCTGATTTACTACCGATACCCGGCAATTTCATATAACTGTCGATCAATTTCGCGATTGCTTCAGGATATTGCATTTCTGATCACACCTTACATTAAGCCGCGGGTATATTGCCCCATTGTTTGTTCTGTTTGTTGATCAACAGTTTGTAACACATTGTTGATGGCCTCGATCACTAAATCCTCCAACATATCCGGATCATCGGGATCGATCACATCTGGTTTGATCGTCAAATCAGTCACTTCGCGTTTACCGTTCATTTTGATCGTGACATAGTCATTAGCCGATTGACCGGTGAACTCGGTTTCATCCAACTGAGCTTGGGCCGCCTTCATTTCTTTCTGTAACTTTTGCATCTTTTTCATCATGCCAGCCATATTTCCAGGATTTCCCCGCATTTCAAAAACCTCTTTCATTATCATTATTGATCAGATTAACTTTGTTTTTCGAAACGATTCTTCTCAGTCTTGCTTAACCGTAACATTACCCGCGCCGAAAAGTTGCTGTGCTTGTTGGGTCGCGGTCAAGGGCGCCGCTTGATCCGGACTTGCGGCGGTTTCAGCCGACTGTGGCGCCGCTGCTTTCCCTTCAGCCGTTACGGCAGACTGGGCCGCTGGTGGTGCCACTGGTTGTTTTTGTTTCTTGGCGCGATGTTGTTGAATGAACTCTTGGCGCAATTTCGGCCACTGCGCTTCCTCGACCAAAACAATCTCAGCGTCATTGTTCATGAAATGATTCAATTCACTTTTCAGATCGGCTTGCAAGGATTGGTCGCCATTGGCCGTCTTCAAGGTAAACGCGTAAGTAAAAGCGACAACGATCGCCGCCGGACTAGCCGCGACCGGTTGAGCCACTTTCATCATTGCTCGTTTGGCGGGGGATAATTTATCTAACATATCTGGCCAAACATTCTGAACCGCATCCAGATCATGGCGCGTCGCCTGGGCCAAAACCTGATTAACCGCCTCACGGTTGATTTTCACAGTGCCACGGCGCTGACCACCAGCGCCGGAAGTTGGTCGCGCCGCAGCGTTGCGTCCGCCGCCAGACGCCGGTTGCTGCTGTAACCGAGCCACCGTCGCCGCGAGTTCTTGAACTTGGGTCCGGAGCTGCGTCAGTTCGCCAGCGGGCGCCGTTGACTCAACCTGCGGATCGGCCCGATCTGAGCCTGTGTTGCCCGTTGGAGCCGCGCTAGCCACTTCAGTCTCAGCGGTCACGAACCGAACCGTTAACACCTCCAAAAACAAATCACTATGAGCGCTGGTTCGTAACTGCAACAACGTTTCATTGGCCTGATCGATCATTCGATAAAGCCGTTCATTGGCAATCTGTGTCGCGAAAGGCAACAACTCGGTGGGCAGCGCGCGATAATCCAAAGCTTGCAATAATTCCGGACTACTCTTTTGCAATAATAGGTTCCGCAACAAGGCAATCACGCCTTCGATCAAGCGCGCCGCCGCCCGGCCGTTCATGAACAATGATGTGATCGTCTTCAGCGCCTGATCCAAATCATTGTTGAAAATAGCGACAAGATATTGCGCCAATTGCTGATCACTGGCATCGCCGGTCACTTCCAAGGCATTCTCCAGCGAAACATGGTCCTGACCAAAAGACAACACCTGATCAAGAATACTCAGGGCGTCACGCATCCCGCCGTCCGCGGCGCGACTGATCACATCCAGCGCCTCGGGATCATAAGTGATTTGCTTATCAGTCAGAATTTTAACCATTTGTTCGGTTAAATCGGCCGCCACGATCCGCCGAAATGAGAACCGTTGCGTCCGGGAAATAATAGTTGCCGGTACCTTCTGTAGTTCCGTCGTCGCCAAAATGAAAATCACATGGGCCGGTGGTTCCTCCAGCGTTTTCAGAAGTGCGTTGAAAGCCCCGGTCGACAACATATGGACTTCATCAATGATGTAGACTTTATATTTCGCCTCAGTGGGCGGATATTTGACCTTATCGCGAATATCACGAATCTCATCGACGCCATTATTGGACGCCGCGTCAATCTCGATCACATCGGTCAGTCGATTCTCATTGACCGCCTGACAGATAGCGCATTGGTTGCAGGGCTCGCCATCAACTGGGTGTAAGCAATTGACTGCCTTGGCGAAAATCTTCGCGCAGGAAGTCTTCCCAGTGCCTCGTGGACCCGCAAATAAATAAGCATGACTGATTTGATCCGTAATGATCGCGTTTCGGAGTGTTTGCGTGACGATCTTCTGACCAATGACCTGCGCAAACGTCTGTGGCCGCCAAACCCGATATAGTGCTTGATAGGCCATCCGAGCACCGCCTCCTATCTGAATCGTTCCCATTTTCCGATCACTAACCAACAGCACCTAACCCTGTCCAGTAGTGATCGCTTTTAAAACCATATTTTAACCTTAACACATTTTTGTCGCCGCGGCCGTCTAGAAATTGCAAACAGCGACGGCGATTCCACTTTGATTCGGCCACAACAGCCGGCCCACGAACTAAATTATCTCAATCAACCACTGACGCATTTTAATTTCGCATGTCTTAACTTTATCAAAAATGGGCATCAAATACCATGATCCCCATTGATTCAAGCTACATTTTAATAAAAAAGTACAAAAAAATAAGGCACATGCCACAGCGAGCTTAGTGCTGCTTCCTTCCGGACCTGACACAATTCACAGGTGAGACATTGCCTTAGCCTTACGGCAATTACTATTGTAACGAATCTACCGCAAAAAAGCCAGTATTTTTATAGAAGTGTTGCTAAAGACGATCAATTTGTAGAAATATTTCTAACCAAACTAGGCGAGACTTAGCTTGGCGGAGCTTGACCGCCTGCTTCTTGTGCCCGCCGTTGTAATTTGGCCGCCTTTTGTCGTTGGCGGATCTGGCGGAAAAACTGCTGTAACAGCGCCTGCGCTTGCGCTCGCTGCACATCGGGATACACCTGCGGCTGATGATTGAAGCGGTCATCACGCAACAGGTCGACCAACGTGCCCGCTGCGCCCGCTTTCGGATCCGGCGCGCCATAGTAGACTTCGGCGATCCGGCTATTAATGATTGCCCCGGCGCACATGGGACAAGGCTCCAAGGTCACAAATAAGCGGCAACGTTCCAATCGCCAGCTGCCACTTGCCTGACAAGCTTGGCGAATCGCCATCAACTCGGCGTGGTCCGTGGCGTCCTGGCTATGTTCCCGCAAATTATGGGCGCGGGCAATGATCTGGCCATCCAACTCGATGATCGCTCCGATCGGCACCTCACCAAGCGCGGCCGCGGTTTGAGCCTCGACCAAGGCAGCGCCCATCAATTTGTCGATCTGCGCGGCTGGTAATGGGGTTAAACTTAGCAAGCTTCTCGTCCTTTCTGCCAAAAAATGTTACACTAAACTATATCAATTCACTGATGAGTGATGACTGACCAGTTCCGTCGCTAATTTAATGATCTGGTCGCTCAGCGAAAGGAGACCAGCGAAAAGTGCCCAACATTACTCGGGCACCACTTCGCGTTTACCGATGAACGAACCCTTTGATTTGTTAATGCGCCTCAAAAATACGTTTCCCAAAGCTCGCGCCTTGAAAGGCCCCCAAGAAGCAACCCCGCAAGAACGGGCCTGGTCTTTTGCCGGCAACTGGCTGGCGATCAGCAAGAAAGAGCTGAACAATACCAGCACCCAAATCTTACAAAATTTAAGTGATCAGAATTTCATTGCCGCCGACCAAAGCAATCCTTGGTACCAATTTCTCACGCAACAATCCACGATCTTACCAAAGACGACCGCCAAATCAGTGCGCCTGGTCCAGTTTCGCACCACGGTCCAAGATAGCCACGACCGCCGAGAATTCGCCCACGCCATCGCCGATTTATTCAGTCATTTACTGACTAATTTTTACTTGAACGAAAACACCTTGATCATTGTCCAAGCCAATGGTCCTGAAACACTGACGCTAGTTGAGCTGGAAAGCATCCTGCAAACGATTGAAAGTGACTTCATGGTCAAAACGCAAGCTTTTGTTGGCAATTATTGGCCAGTTGATGAACAATTGGCGGCGATTTTCAATGAAGAACAGGCAGTTTTCGCGAAATCAACGTCGTCAGTCAGCAGCCTGGCCACGTTGGCGCTGGACTATTATGCCCGGCCGCAACTGCGGAAGTCTCCGTTGGCGCAACAGCTGAACACGATTCTTAGCCAAGATGCTGAAATCAAGGATGTGGTCCTCGCCCTTTATCAAAGCGCCGGCAATCTCAGCTCAGCCGCCAAGAAACTGTTCTTGCATCGCAACACCTTGCAATATCGGCTCGAGCGCTTCTACGAGGCCACCAACCTGAATCTAAAGCAGATGGATGACCTAGTTCTTTGCTACTTATTGCTGACCGCCTTCAACGATTGAGCCTGCTACCAACTCATTTGCGCCTGTAAAATATAGTAACCTTTATCCCGTTGCCGCACTTGCGCAAGGGGATATTTTTCTTGGAGTAATTTCAGGGCTGACGGCGCCCCCTGCTTCTTTTGCAAAACAGCCAAGAGTTGACCCTGATCAGTCAAATGTTGCTGCCCTGACGTAAGAAAATCGCGGACAACCGCCTTACCCGCACGCACTGGCGGATTCGTCAGAATCAAATCAAAACGCTGATCAGTCAAGGCTGTGTATGCTTGACTGGCCAAAATGGTCACCTGATCCGCGACTTGGTTGACCCGGGCATTCTCAACCGCTAGATCCAGCGCCCGTTGGTTGACGTCCACCATGGTCACTTGCGCTTGGGGGTAAGCCTTGGCCACACTGATCCCTACCGGCCCATAGCCACACCCCAGATCCAGACAAGTGAAGTCCGGCTTAATGGCCGCCAACGCCGCCAGCAAAGCCGCGCTACTATTCAGCAACACCACCGTCCCGTAGTCCACCCGCGACCGCGAGAAAACCCCACGATCGGTGGTCAATTGCAATGACTGCCCCAGTAAGGTGAAGTCAAATGTTTCCCGTTGATGGTCTAGCTCCGGATCGTTCTCAAAATATTGATTAGCCATCTGGTTACCCCATTTCTCTCATTGATTCAAACTGCCTTGCTCATTATAGCATGGATTCCCGCCAGCTTTGTTAGTGGATTTGTCCCCAGATACCCCTTTCAACGAAATTGATGAAAAAAAGAGTGAGAGCCACCCCGGGTTGCTTCTGAGCATTAACCTAGCAAAGGTTTTGGAAGCCGTACTTTGCTTCCGGAACCTTTGCGTAGCTAAGCGGAAGAAGCTGGGGTGGCGAACACGTTTCAATCATGCCCGCGGCTTGCGCTGCGCGTGGCGTTGGTGGTTGACAGATGTGGTGGGGCTCCAGGTCGGGCTGGGGGTGGTGGAACGCGGCGGGCTGGGGGTGGTGGAACGCGGCGGGCTGGGGGTGGTGGAACGCGGCGGGCACGACTTGAAGCTTTTCGGAAACCCGCCGAAAATCTTCAAGCTCGGCCTTATTGTAGGCGATAAATCGCCAACAATAATATCGCGGCTGACTCACCCCCAGCCCGACCTTCCGCCTGACGAACGAACAGCCCACCAACGCCAGAGTGCGAACCATCCCGGTAGCTTCTGAGCATTAGCCTAGCAATTGTTTTGGAAGCCGCACTATGCTTCCGGAACCTTTGCGTAGCTATGCGCAAGAAGCTAGGTCGGCGAACACGTTTCAGCGCCACGCTCCGCTCCAGCCGCTTAGCCTTATCTGATTAGGTTAAACATCCATATTTACAAGCAAGCTATATCCAATTGATTTAGTGTCACGCAGTTGGCAATCATGATTTTGTCGGTTTGATGATTAAATCCTGCATACTGTGCGTGGCATCACTCGTGGACACGTATTTAAATACGTGTTAGAGTTAATGCTGAATTCAGCTAGTTGTCAAAAGTTCCAATCAAGAAAGGCTAACAAGATACTTAGGCAAGATGGTTGGGTATGAAGTTAGAACTACTGTTGATCACCTTCCCTTCATGCATCCAAACAAGCCTGTAATTGTAACGGTTCCACAACCTGTCATGAACTTACCGCTCGGAACGCATAATAGCAGCTGCAAACAGGCCGGATCAAGTGGGACCCGACTTGGTATCCAAGAATAAACATGAAGGAGCCCGCTAACATGAAATATTTATATATCGCGACACTTACAAAAAATAAAAGCAATCAATACGAAGTTGAATTTCCTGATCTGGCACCCAATGCCGCAACATTTGGCGATAATCTACCAAAAGCAATGTCCATGGCTAAGGACGCGCTGGAAGGCTATTTATTGGTCGCGGAGGATTATCACGTAAAACTGCCAAAACCCTCCAGTGAAAATGTCACCTCTGTACTTCCCGGCCAACTGATAATGCCCGTAGAAGTTGATACAACTATTGCTCGTGAACGCGCGGCAAACAAACTCGTCAAGAAGACCTTAACTATTCCCAAATATCTTAACGACCTGGGAAATGAAAATGGCATCAATTTTAGCGCGACGCTGACGGCGGCGCTTGAAAAAAAGCTGGGAATCAGATCCCAACCTTTAGGGAGCGCCGGCGGTACAAATCAAAATGTACCGCCGCTTGACCGCAATAATTCGCAAGTGATCGATAAATAGGCAAACAAAAAAGCGACCGTAGCCGCCTTAATTGGCGATGATGGTCGCTTTCGCTTGTTTTAAAGTTGTCCTGCTTACTTGAAAGTAACAGTAGCGCCGACTTCTTCAAGTTTAGCTTTGATTGCTTCTGCATCTTCAGGAGCAACTGCTTCCTTGATGATTGAAGGAGCTTTGTCAACTAAGCCTTTAGCGTCTTTCAAGCCTAATTCAGTGATTTCACGAACAGCCTTGATGACCTTAACTTTTTCTTGGCCTACTTCAGTCAATTCAACATTGACTTCAGTTGGTTCTGCGTCAGCAGCAGCTGCGCCAGCACCAGCAGCAGCTACAGGAGCAGCTGCAGTAACGCCAAATTCTTCTTCGATTGCTTTAACTAAATCGTTTAATTCTAAGATTGTTGCATCTTTTAATTGATCAACAATTGCTTGTGTGTCTAAAGCCATTTTATTTTCCTCCAATTAGTTGGGTATGATTAACTTAAGCGGAACTTAAGCTGCTGGTTCATCGTCTTTTGCTTCGGCAACAGCCTTAACAGCATAAGCGACATTGCGAATAGGTGCTTGTAATACAGAAAGTAACATTGAAAGCATCCCGTCGCGGTTTGGCAAGGTAGCCAATTCGTTGATGGCTTCCAAAGTAGCAACTTTACCTTCAATGATGCCGCCCTTGATTTCAAGCGCGTCAACCGTCTTAGCAAAGTTAGCCATGATCCGTGCTGGAGCAACAACGTCGTCATATGAAAAGGCAACGGCGGTTGGACCAGTGAATGTTTCGTCTAAGCCTTCGTAACCAGCCTTGTCAGCGGCACGACGTAAATAGGTATTCTTAACGACCTTCATCTCAACCCCTGCTTCACGTAATTGCTTACGTAATTCAGTTGCTTGAGCAACAGTCAAACCCAAATAGTCAACCACAACAGCGGACTTAGCCCGTGAGAACTTGTCGAAAACTTCATCAACAACAACGGCTTTTTTTGCGATAATTGCTTCACTCATTTGATTCACCTCCACATATTCATTATTTCTCTACGAGGAGCCCGAAAGAAAAAATCTCCGCGTCCAAAGACACAGAGATTCTGATTACTCATTCATCATCTGGCCTCGGCAGGATATTAAGACGTGAGTCACCTGAGTCTTCGGTAGAAAAACTATTCTTAAATAAGATAGCACGCCAAGGCACGCTTGTCAATCGCTATTCGTTGATTACAACGAGTTAGCGTCAACCGTGACCCCAGGGCCAAATGTTGTTGTAACCGTCAAGCTCTTGATGTAAACACCCTTAGCAGAAGCTGGGCGAACCCGCACAATGCGGTCATTGAAAGCTTTCAAGTTTTCTAACAATTTTTCGTCAGAGAAGCTGACCTTGCCGATTGGTGCGTGGATCAAACCAGCTTTGTCGACACGGTAAGTGACCTGACCAGCCTTAACATCGTTAACAGCTTTGGTAACATCCATGGTTACTGTGCCTGTCTTCGGGTTAGGCATCAAGCCTTTAGGTCCTAAGACCCGGCCTAAACGACCAACTTTAGCCATCATTGGTGGTGTTGCCACAGCAACATCAAAATCCAACCAGCCGCCTTGAATCCGTTCAACTAAGTCGTCAGAACCAACGACATCAGCGCCGGCTTCTTCTGCAGCTTTAGCTTGTGGGCCTTCAGCAAAAACGACCACGCGTTGAGTCTTACCAGTACCATTAGGTAAAACCAAAGCGCCCCGGATCTGTTGATCAGCTTGTTTAGGGTCAACGGATAAATTATAAGCAACTTCAACAGTTGCATCGAATTTTGCGAAATCGATTTGTTTCAATAACGCAACAGCTTCTTCAGCTGAGTATTGTTTGTCTTTATCGACTTGCTTTAGTGCTTCAACGTATTTCTTGCCATGTTTTGGCATTATTTTTCCTCCTTGCAAATGTGGTCAAATGGACTAATAGTCCTCCCACTTGATCAAACAATTTTCATTGTTTATCCGACTAACAATCAGCGAGCAGTTTAGTCAGTGACTTCAAAGCCCATACTTCTTGCAGTACCTTCAACCATGCGCATTGCTGCTTCTACATCAGCGGCGTTTAGGTCTTGCATTTTGGTTTCGGCAATTTGACGAACTTGGTCTTTAGTGACCTTAGCGACCTTCTTGGTGTTCGGTTCGCCTGAACCATGGTCCACGCCAGCAGCCTTCTTCAAAAGAACGGCAGCTGGTGGTGTCTTCGTTACGAAATCGAATGAACGATCTTCATAAACGGTGATCACAACTGGAATAATCATGCCTGCTTGGTCAGCAGTCCGTGCGTTGAAATCTTTGGTGAAGCCCATAATGTTGATACCGGCTTGACCTAATGCAGGACCTACTGGAGGCGCTGGCGTTGCCTTACCAGCTGGGATCTGTAACTTAACGACATTTGCTACTTTTTTTGCCACGGGATAAAACCTCCTTAATCCGTGTTGTGGTAAATGGAGATCAGTGATTTCTCCTCCCACATAAAAGCACACTAGAGTAATATAGCACACTCGGCCGGGCTCTAGCAATACTTCTCAAAATATTATTCAAAAAACTGCCCATCGGAGCGGCAGTGCGGGTCAAAACCGGCTTAAACCAGTTTGTCGACTTGGTTGAAATCCAATTCCGCGTTGGTTTCACGGTTAAACATATCGATAACCACTTTCAACTTCAGCTTCTCCGGATCAACTTCGATGATTTTACCGGTCATGCTGGCAAAGGCGCCATCGATGATCTTGATGGTTTCGCCAACGCTGAAGTCAAGTTCCGCATGACGACTGCTCATGCCCAAATCACGCAAAATATGGTCGATTTCGCTTTGCAACAATGGCGCCGGCTTACTTCCCGCACCGTGACTCCCAACAAACCCAGTGACGCCCGGCGTGTTCCGAACCACGAACCAAGCCTGGTCAGTCATCACCATTTCAACCAAGACATAGCCAGGGAAGGTCTTGCGCATCTCTTCTTTTTCCTTGCCATTCTTGATTTCGCGTTCGCTTTGTTCCGGCACGATCACCCGAAAAATATTATTTTCCATTCCCATTGATTGGGCCCGGGATTCCAAGTTTGCCTTCACCTTATTCTCATAACCAGAATAAGTGTGGAGCACATACCAATGTTTTGCTACTGATTCAACCATTTTGCTGATTCCTTTCTTTTTTGCCAAAATAAAAAAACTCCGCCAACACGAAGTTTTCTGATTGACCTTAGTATACTGAAAAAATGACCATGCTGCAAGTCACAGGCGATCATTTACTGAAACTATTTCAGAATAAACAGCTTCAACAGCTTGTTGATCACGAAATCGCACAGCGCGAAATATGCCGCAAATAGAACAGAAGTCGAAACAACCACCCAGCTGTCTTTCCGTGTTTGCTTCATTGTTGGCCATTCGACCAATTTCATTTCTTGACCCACGCTACCGAAAAATTTAAATAACCGTTTCATTCGCCTAACTCCTCAATTCTGACACCCAGACAGACCTTGCGCGATCTGGGCACTTATCTGGTTTCTTTGTGCAGGGTATGTTTCCCGCAATGCTTACAAAACTTCTTAACTTCAAGCCGTTCAGTCCGTTGGTTATTCTCGGAAATCGTGTAATTTCGCGATCCACAAACGGTACAGGCCAGCGCAACTTTCTTGACTGCCATCTAGATTCCACCTTTTAAACTAGGTTAAATTTAGCATACCACCCACAAAAAAGCAAGCGCCGTCGGGCAAAAGAATGGGACGGCGCTCAGCAAAACAGACGCGGGCAATCCTCAGAAATCCCGAAATTGATTGGCTGAATTCTTGTTGATTGGGCCTTGAGCGTTCCAGCAGCCCGCGAACGTGACCAAACAAAAAGCCGCACAATGGCAGCTTTTTATCCACCCTAGTTCAAATTAGAAACCGTTTCAACTTGATCCGGCAACGCTCGATTCCGCGTTCCAATTGTTGGGGCGTACACCCCAACCGCTGACAAGTCGCGTCAGCTTCTGCTTCGTGAACAGCCACGCGGAAAGCCTGTAACTCGAAATAGGATAAAGTATCAAGATAGTGCGCGAAATCCCAGAAAATAATTTCCGGGAACACACCCTGCCCTTGCCAATCATACGGGAGCGACTCTTCACTAAGTTTGGAATCATACGAGATGCTCTCGACGTCCGCACGACGTTTTAACGCCAATTCTCGACGAACCAAACTTCGCATATGATTATGGAAACGCAATTTGAAGAAAGCACCAAACTGACAATCGTGCTGTGTGCAAAACAATAGGCAGGTCTGATAACAAACGATCCGGGCCTCTTGTTGCCACTCATCCGGTCCAAAGAATCGCAAATAATATTGATGCGACGCGTTTTGGATCATCGGTTGATATTTCGCCACTAGTGCTTCCAGCGCCTGTGAATCCCCAGTCTGCTGGACCGCGGTGATTAGTGCAAGTTCTGCTTGATTAACGCCCATACAACATCTCTCCCATATGGGCACTTTCTGACTCTTTCATCTTACCTAATTATATTCAGGAGATAAAGCGAACAAGTGTTTATTAGCACATTATGGGCAATTATGAGAATTAATATTCAACTCGGACCGTATATTAATCTTTGGTAACCAGGGGATGCCGCTGATCGAAGACGTGATAAAGCAAGACCGAGGTGGCCACACTGGCGTTCAAGCTCTGGACATGACCGATCATTGGGATAGTCACTAACCCGTCGACGGTTTTGGCAACCAGTGGCGAGATGCCCTTGCCTTCGTTGCCGATCACCAAGGCCATGGGTCCCCGACTATTCCATTGACGGTAATCCTCGCCAGCCATCGCGGTCCCAAAGACCCAAATCCCCTGATCTTTTAATTCCTTGATCGTCGCGACCAAGTTGGTGACCCGCGCCACTGGCACATGTTCCAGCGCCCCAGTCGCCGTTTTCGCAACCACGGCGGTGACCCCTACCGAACGCCGCTTAGGGATGATCACCCCGTGGGCGCCGATGGCATCGGCGGTCCGCAGGATCGAGCCCAGGTTATGGGGATCATTCAAATTATCCAAAATAATCAATAAAGGCGCTTCATTTTTTGCGGCGGCCTGAGCCAAGATCGTGCTGACCGGCACATAATCATACGGCGCGACGGTGATCAAGATGCCTTGATGATTGCCTTGATCGGTCAACTCGTCCAAGCGCGTCTTGGGGACCTCTTGCAACACCAAGCGATGCTGACTGGCAAATTCCCGAGCCTGCTCCGCTAACTCACCATGCAACCCTTTTTGGAGGAAAATTTTGTTGACCTTGTCGGCTGCACCATCATTGATGAATGACAAAGCCGCGTGTTTGCCGTAAATGAATTCAGTTTCCGGCTGCAAAGCTTGATCCTGTTGCTGTTCGTGGTCAGCTTCTGGTTGTGCTCGTTGCAGGCGGTCACGCCGCTCATAACGGTCGCTTCCCCGAGGACCAGCAGAGGACCGGCGTTGTGGCCGGCGACCCGAGCGTTCATTGCCTCGGTCCTTGCCACGACCATTATCCCGGTCATTGCCGCGTTCCGGACGTGACGCCCCTGTACGCTTATTCTTCATGATTTTGCTCTCCTTCGGCTGCTTCAGCCGCTTCGATCGTGGTGATACACCATTGGGCCAATTCCTCGATCCGTTCCGTCGCTGCGGCCAACTTCAAATAGCCGAAAACCGCTTCAAAGCCGGTGGACTGACGGTAGGTTGTTACCGAAGCGTTCTTCGCTTTGGTGTAACTTTTAGCGTTGCGCCCCCGATGGAAAATGTTGATCTCGGTCGCGGTCAGCACCCCTTGGGCCAACATTGTTTGAATCAGAAAAGCTTGGGCCTTGGCCGAGACATAGTGGACCGCCCGCTTTTGCAGTTGATTGGGCTTGGACAAGCCTGACTCAAGTAAATGCTGGCGAACGAAAACCTCATAAACCCCATCACCTAGGTAGGCCAAGGCGATGCCATTCAATTGCTGGGCTAAATTTGTATTGACTGATTGACTCATTGTCGGCGCCACCTCGTTCCTTGGGCCGTATCTTCCAAAATAATCTGGCGCGCGGCCAACTCGTCACGGATCCGATCGCTGGTCGCGTAGTCTTTGGCTGCCCGCGCCGCATTGCGCGCCACGATCAAATCAGCGACTTCGCTATCAACGCCTTCTGCCTGACTAAGATCAACGCCAAAAACCGCCAGAAATTCATCGAGTTGACCCACATAAGCCATCAGATCATCTAATTTCACCGCCGGCGCCGCCGCATATTTATTGGCGCTGCGAATGAATTCGTGAACGACTGCCAGACCGTTTTGGACATTGAAATCATCGTCCATCGCCGCCGTGAAGTTCTGGCGAAATTCAGCAATCGTGCTAAGAATCGGCGCAGTACTGCCTGAAGTGGCGTCCTTGCGCCGGTACAGCAGATTCGCTCGGGCAACTTTGAAGCGTTGGATTTCGTTCAGCGCGTCTTCCAAGCCGGCCTCAGTATAACGTAAAGGCCGACGATAATGAGTCCCCGCCATAAAGAAACGCACCGCTTGGTGGTCGAAATTGGCCAAGGCTTCGCGGGCGGTCACAAAGTTACCCAAGGACTTACTCATTTTTTCATCGTCAGTACCCACCGTGACAAAGCCATTGTGGACCCAATAGTTGGCGAACTTTTGCCCAGTGTAGCTTTCACTTTGGGCGATCTCGTTTTCATGATGAGGAAATTCCAAATCTTCGCCGCCGCCGTGAATATCAATCGTAGCACCTAGATACTTGATCGCCATCACCGAACATTCCACGTGCCAGCCAGGTGAGCCCGCGCCCCAAGGAGACTCCCAGGCCACTTCGCCGGGCTTGGCCGCCTTCCACAGCGCGAAATCAATCGGATCTTCTTTGCGAGCCGTTTCCGCGTCATTGGTCCGTTGACTGGCGCCCACCTCTAATTCAGACAGAGGTTGGTGGGACAATTGACCATAGTTATGGAACTGCTGCGCGCGAAAATAAACATCCCCGGCAACTTCGTAGGCCAAATTCTTGGCGATCAGGTCGCTGACCAAGGCGATGATCCCGCTGATGTTCTCGGTGGCGCGAGGATGGTAAGTGGCCGGCTCGATGTTCAAGGCCGCCGTGTCCTCATTGAAGGCCGCGATATACTTGGCCGCCACCGCCGCTACGGTCGTTTGTTCACTGACCGCTGTCCGCGCCAGCTTCTCGCCGATATCTGTGAAATTCGAAATATAATCAACTTGATAACCGCTAAATTCCAAATAACGCCGCATCGTATCAAAAGCTACGGCACTGCGCGCGTTACCAATATGGATATAATTATAAACGGTCGGTCCACAAACATACATTTTGACCCGACCAGGTGTCAGCGGCCGAAAGATTTCTTTCTCCCGCGACAAGGTATTATATATTTTAAGCATACGATCATCCTCACTCAACTAACAAAAAAAGACTGGTCTACCGAACATGCTGTTCAGTTCCAGTCTTTAATATATCATAAAACCTTAACTTGCGGCAGATAAACCGTCATTAGCCTTTCATTTGCGCCAAAGTCTGGTCAATGTGCTTCAAAGTTTTGTCACGGCCTAGCAATTCCAAAGACTCACCTAATTGCGGTCCATGCATCGAGCGCGTCGTCGCGATCCGGATCGGCATGTACAACTTGCGACCCTTAACACCCGTATCTTTTTGCACTTGCTTGACTGCAGCCATGATCTGCACGGAAGTAAAGTGCGTGATCTGCGTTACCCCAGCCCGAAACGCCTGCAAAACTGGCAAAGCGCTGTCGTCCACTAATTCCTGCATCGCCGTTTCATCCAACTGGTCAGGTTCTTCAAAGAACAAGTCGGACAACTCCGTGATCTGCGCCGTATAGCTCATTTGATCCTTGTACAGGGCAATCAATTGCCGGGCCCATTCGATCTCGTTAGGTTGCGGATCCGCTGGCATTTTACCCGCTTTGATCAAGGCGTGCAGCGACAGATCAGTGATTATCTCACTGTCAGCCTTCTTGACGTATTGATTATTGACCCATTCCAACTTCTTGGCGTCGAAAGCCGCTGGCGATTTGCTCAAGCGCTTCTCGTCAAACTCTTTGATCAATTCCTTACGATTGAAAACTTCATTCGTACCCACAGGTGACCAGCCTAACAAGGCGATAAAATTAAACATGGCATCTGGCAAATAGCCCAATTCCCGATATTGTTCGATGAATTGCAGCACACTTTCGTCCCGCTTGCTGAGCTTCTTACCAGTTGCTGCATTAATGATCAGCGTCATATGTCCAAAAATTGGCGGTTCCCAGCCGAACGCTTCATAGACCATTAATTGCTTAGGGGTGTTGGCGATATGATCATCGCCACGTAACACGTGACTGATTTTCATCAAATGATCGTCAACGACTACCGCGAAGTTATAAGTCGGCATGCCATCTCGCTTTTGGATCACGAAATCGCCGCCGACCGTCTCCGCTTCAAAACTGATTTTTCCTTTAACTAAGTCGTTGAACTGGTAGGTCCGACCTTCGGGAACGTGGAAGCGGATCACAGGTTGGAGCCCTTGGGCCTTCGCCGCCGCGATCTTCGCCGCTTTCTCCGCATCGGTCATGCCAGCATATTCGTAAACATAGTGCGGCATTTCATTGTTGGCGCGTTGTGCTTCCCGTTCAGCTTCCAGCTCATCTTCGGTTTTGTACGATTCATAAGCCTTGCCTTCATCGATCAGTTGCTGGATCAGCGGTTGATAGATCGACATCCGCTCTGATTGCCGATAAGGACCGTAGTCGCCACCAATATCCGGACCTTCATCCCAGTCCATGCCTAACCAAGTCAAGTTCTCCAACTGACTTTGTTCGCCACCAGCGATGTTCCGCTTCGTATCGGTATCCTCGATCCGAATAATGAACTTGCCCTTGTTGTGTCGTGCGAATAAATAGTTGAATAACGCTGTTCGAGCGTTGCCAATATGCAAATGCCCAGTTGGACTAGGCGCATAACGAACGCGAATTTCATCCTTTGCCATGTTTGCCATACTTCCTTTTCTGAAAAAATACCAGTTTCTAGTGTAACGACTTTTACCGATTAAAACAAGGCTCCCCTTAAAAAAAGCCGGATTCTCACGAAAATCCCCTTGCGCCGACCCACTTAAACTAAGAAAACGCGGAAAAGCTTAACTGGCTTCACTATTTCTTGCTGGACTTCGGCCCTCGCTCGGTGATACCATGTTGCGCGTGTTGCGGTTTGGCGAAAATCATCCGCCCCGCTGCCGTTTGTAAAGCGCTGGTGATGACCACTCTGATTTCTTTGTTCAAGTAGTACTGACCATCCTCGACCACGACCATGGTGCCATCTTCAAGATAAGCGACCCCTTGTTGGCGTTCAGTTCCCGACTTGACCACCTTGACTACCATATTTTCACCTGGCAGGACCGCGGGCTTCAGCGCATTCGCCAGTTGATTGATATTCAAGACTGGGACATTTTGAAACTCGGAAACCTTATTCAAGTTATAGTCATTGGTCACCACAATACCATCCAACAGCTTGGCCAATTTGATCAACTTACTATCAACTTCGGTCAAATCATCAAAGTCACCGTCGTAATTCTCGATCTTGACCTCAGGATCCGCCTTCATTTCGTTCAAAATATCCAACCCACGGCGGCCCCGCGCCCGCTTCAAACTATCCGCGGAATCAGAGATCAATTGCAATTCGTGGACTACAAAAACCGGCACTAACAAGACGCCTTCAACGAACCCAGTTTTGACCAGCTCGTGGATCCGACCATCAATGATCACACTGGTATCCAACAGCTTGTATTTATGGAAGTTATCGTCTGGCTTGCGGTCATAGATCAGATTCTCAACGTCATTACTCGGCTTCTTCTTGGTGAAAAGCTTCCGCCAATCTTCCATTTGCAACCCGATCCGCAGACCCAAATAGCCTAACATGACCATCAAGAGAATCGGCAGGAACGTGTTGATCAGGACGATGTTGATTTTGTACAACGGAATTGAGATGACATTCGCCAATAGTAACCCGATCAGCAGAAACAAAGAGCCAAACAAAATCTTACTTGGATTAACATTCAAGATCTGCTTCTCCGTTTTTGCCAAAGAAGCAAGTAAAGGATCAATAATTGCTAGAGACAGTAAATAGAAAATAACGATGCCGATCAAGGAGTTCATCCAAGGGGTGTTCAACCAGGTGCTATTCTGCCAACCGAACAGTTGCCACAATAAGGGCAGGAAAGAGTAGCCAACAAAGCCGCCTGCCACCACTAAGATCACCTGGGTTATGATTCTTTTTCTTTTCATTTCATTCACCTCCTTTCAAGTTGCGAACTGGCCGCACAAAAAATATAAAGCTAGCGCCTGAAACAGACACCGGGGCAAGCCCAGCCGAGCTTAATCAGCTTAGTCACCCCGGGGCTGATCCTGAAACGCCAAATAAATAGCCTGCTTGATCGTGCTGACACCAACAGCGGTGATTTCCTTAGGAATCTTCAACCCGCCCAAATTATTCTTGGGCACGAAAGCGCGCTTGAACCCTAATTTGGCCGCTTCTTTCAAGCGTTCCTCGATTCGATTGACCCGCCGGATCTCCCCGGTCAAGCCAATTTCACCGACAAAACAATCATCCGGCGCGATTTCTTGGTTGCGATAGCTGGAGGCGATCGCCAACGCCATCGCCAAGTCAATCGCCGGCTCGTCCAATTTGACCCCGCCAGTCGCTTTCAAATAGGCATCTTGGTTCTGCAACATCAAGTTGGCCCGTTTTTCCAAAACTGCCATCAACAAAGCCACCCGATTATGGTCCAGCCCCGCCGCCGTCCGCTTGGCATTGCCAAACATCGTCGGCGTGATCAACGCTTGGATCTCAACTAAGATTGGCCGCGTCCCTTCCATGGCCACAACCACTGCTGAACCTGTCGCCCCCGCCAGCCGTTCTTCTAAGAACAGTTGTGACGGATTAGCCACCTCTTGCAGGCCATCTTCATGCATTTCAAAAATCCCTAATTCATTGGTTGAGCCGAACCGGTTCTTGACCGAACGCAAGATTCGAAACGCGTGGTGCGTGTCCCCCTCGAAATACAACACCGTATCCACCATATGCTCTAAGATCTTTGGACCAGCAATGGCGCCGTCTTTGGTCACATGACCCACCACAAAAACGGTCCGTTGCTCGTTCTTGGCGATCTGCATCAACTCCGCCGTCACCTCGCGGATCTGTGAAACACTGCCGACCACCGAATTCAGTTCCGGCTCGTTCATTGTTTGGACCGAATCGATCACCACATACTTCGGATCCAATTCGGCGATCGTCGCCCGAATCTGGGTCATATTGGTCTCAGGATATAAGTACAGCTTAGCACCTTTGACTCCTAAACGCGAAGCTCTGAGCTTGATTTGGGCCGCGCTTTCCTCACCGGAAACATAAAGGACTTTTTCGCCCGTTTCTTGTAGTTGGCCGCAGACTTGGAGTAATAAGGTGGACTTGCCAATCCCAGGGTCGCCGCCGATCAAAATCAACGAACCCGGCACAATGCCGCCACCTAAAACGCGGTTTAGCTCTGGCATCTCGGTGGTGACCCGAGGTGTTTGCGCCAAACTGACCTCACCTAAAAGTTGCGGCTTGCTGCGACTATCGCCACTGGCGCTGGCCCGGCGGCTGGGGGTCGCCTGGGTACTGACCGGCGCGACTTTTTCTTCAACCATTTGGTTCCAAGCGCCGCAATTCGGGCAGCGACCAAAATGTTGGGGCGCGGTGTAACCGCAATTCTGGCAAACGTACTGCGTTTTGATTTTAGCCATGGACCTCAACTCCTATCTAATGTATTCTAATCATTTCGCGGCCACGCTGCGCAGTGACAAACTTGGCTGGAATTACTTTGGGCTGTCTAGCTTGTCCGCAGCTTGCGCTGCGCGCTTCGGGGTGAGCTCGCTGTGGGCGCTGTTTTAAGCCTCGCAAGACCCGCGAGTCTTAAAATCAGGCCTTGTCCTAAGTGGCATAGCCACTTAGGACAAGGCTCGATTTGAAGACAAGCCGCTGGGCTTGCGGATTGGCTTCAAACGATGCCCACCGCGTTCCAGCCACGACAAACGTCCTGAGGCGGTTGCGTCCACACCAAACCCACCAAACCTGCAATCTAAGTCAAGGTTCAAAAACAGTCCTCTTACATTAACACCGGTCCAAACAATTACCGCAAAAAACTAACGTCCCGACGAGCCAAATCCGCCTTGCCGCTTCTGATCGGCCGGCTGGTCGTCATCAGTGGTCAAATACTTAACAAAAATTCCTTGCCCTAAACGATCACCTTTCTTGATCAGCTGGTCGCGAATCCCGAAATTGATTAGCTGAAAGAAGATCTCGCCTTCATTTGCTTCATTATTATAATAATCCGCATCGATCACGCCCACGCCGTTGGGTAAGCTCAAGAAACGCTTCAACGGACTGCTCGAGCGATTGACCAGCAATAATACTTCGTCGGTAGGCATGGTCACCTTGATTCCAGTTGGCACCAGCAATGGCCGCAACGACTGCTCGGCTCGTTGGAAATCCTTGGTCATCAGTTCATGCTCGTTGTTGATTTTACGAAACATTTTAACAAAATTCATTTTCCAGATCGATGGCAGCAAAAAGTCTTCCGCCGCCGCGAAATCATACCCGGCCGCATGCGTCGTTTGCCGCTGTGGCAAGGTCAACCCTGCACCCTTAAATCGAGAAACCACTTCAAATCTTCGTTCACCCATGAAACCAAAACGCCTCCATTATCGATAGTCATCCAAGTATTAATCATACCATGAAACCGCCAACTTGAACGCACCAAGTCTCAGTCTTTGCCTAAATTTTAACTTTACTCGACGGCGACTATTTTTAACCGGTTGGCGCTATCGTTAACTTACAAATTAAGGTAGAATAGAAGCAAGATCAATTGATCAGGCTCCATGATTATCGCTGTCAGATCAGTCTATAAACCAGAGTGTGAGCCACTCCCGAATAGCTCCTGAGCATTAGCCTAGCAATTGTTTTGGAAGCTGAACTTTGCTTCCAGAACAATCGCGTAGCTAAGCGCAGGGAGCTGGGGTGGCGAACACGTTTCAAAAAAAGAGTGTGAGCCACCCCCGAATAGCTCCCGAGCATTAGCCTAGCAATTGTTTTGGAAGCCGCACTTTGCTTCCGGAACAATCGCGTAGCTAAGCGCAGGGAGCTGGGGTGGCGAACACGTTTCAAAAAAAGAGTGTGAGCCACCCCCGAATAGCTCCCGAGCATTAGCCTAGCAATTGTTTTGGAAGCCGAACTTTGCTTCCGGAACAATTGTGTAGCTAAGCGCAGGGAGCTGGGGTGGCGAACACGTTTCAAAGGAGGAATTTCATGGCATTCGAATTTGAACCTGGTCGTTTCTACCAAGTGGATCAGCAAGGCCATTTATTGGCAGAAGTGACTTATCAACCTATTAAGGATGGCGCCGTCTACGCGCTAGATCATACCTTTGTTGACCCATCGTTACGGGGACAGGGGGTGGCCCACCAGTTAGTCGCGGCGGTGGTCGAGCTGGCGCGCCGTGAAGGAAAGCAGATTTTGCCGCTGTGCCCTTACGCGAAGAAAGAATTTGATCGGCTGGCTGAATACGCTGATGTTTACTATAAAAATCCTGAAGGAGCGCAATACGAACAATGAACGCAGATCAAATGAAACAAATCGCCGCTGAGAAAGCCGCGACTTATGTTGAAAATGGCATGATGTTAGGCCTAGGCACAGGCTCAACCGTTTTTTATCTGGTAGAGGCAGTGGCTCGCCGGGTCCAAGCGGAGGGCTTACAGCTGACCGCCGTGGCCACTTCATCGCGCACGGCCAAGCAGGCCAGCGAATTGGGCATCAAAATGATCGACCTGAATGACGCGCCGACCTTGGATTTGACCATTGATGGCGCCGATGAAGTCAGCGCCGATTTCCAAGGCATCAAAGGTGGCGGCGGTGCCCTGCTTTTAGAAAAGATCGTGGCTTTGAATTCTCGCCGCAACCTCTGGATCGTCGACGAAAGCAAAATCGTGCCCCAACTAGGCGCCTTCCCGCTACCGATCGAAGTGATTCCCTTCGGATTAGCCAAGCTGACGCAACGTTTAGAGGCTGAGGATCTGCACCCCGTACTACGCCGCCAGGCAAATGGCGAACTTTTCTTGACTCACAACAAGAACTACATTCTTGATCTGCACATTGGCAACATTCCCCACCCCCACGTGCTGGGCGAATGGCTGGATCACCAAACCGGCGTGGTGGAACACGGCCTCTTCTTGGACGTCGCCAAAACTGTCGTCGTTGGTCATCCCGATGGCCCCGAAGTCCTGCAAGCACCACGCTAATTGGATTCTCAAAACACATCGCCGAGGCGATGTGTTTTTTTAATTTCCTGATACAAGAAAAAAACTACTTCAGACTCGCGAAGTAGTTTTTCCAGTAACACTTGTTTTCTACAAAAAGTTAACAACTTGCATCAAGATCGGCACGACGATCACGAACAACACGGTGGAGGTGGTGACTAGGTTGGTGGCGTATTCCACGTCGCCGTGGGCCTGACCGACCAAGATTGGCAAGACTGCCAGTCCAGGGGCGCCAGCTTGGATGATCAAGGTGCTGCTTTCGATCGCCGGCATGGTGTTGCCCATGCTTTTGCCAATGAGGATCATGACGATCATCAACGCTGGCGCGAAGATAAAGCGGCCTAACAGTGCCCAAACAGTATCGCGGTCAAAGCGGATCGATTTCAAGCCGGCATCAGCGAGAATGATCCCAATGTAGATCAAGGACATGGGTGTGACGATGCCGCCGACCATGTCTAAGGTCTTGGTGATCCAATCAGGTACGGGGATCGCCAATAGCAAAAAGACCAAGGAAACCAGGAAACCGACTAACGGCGCGGGCAAGAGTTTGCGCCAGTTGAAGTCTTTCTTGGTGCCTTTTTTGACAGTGGGATCGTAATTGGAAATGAAGAAGACGCCGATCGCCCAAGTCGAGATCGTGTTCATCACATAATAAACGAGGAAGTACGGCAGGCTTTTACTCCCGAACAAAGCCAAGTTCAACGGCAAGCCAATGAAAATGGTATTGGCGTTGGCGAACATATTGATAAAAGTACCCCGACGACCTTGGCGAATGTGTAGCGCTTTGGTCAGCAACCAAGCCAGCAAGTAACTGCAAGCAAAACTGCCAAAAGCGAAAATCAATCCACCAGACAAGCTGGCTAATTTGTCGCGCGTCAGATATTTCAAAACAGAAACGAAAATTGAAGCGGGTAAGGCGATGTTCATGATAATAAACGAGATATTGCCCTTGAAGCTGTCATCCAAACGCTTAGAACTTCGCAGCCAATAACCTAAACCGATCACAATCACAATCTCGGCAACGCTTTGTAATGATGTCATAAATGCGGCCATTTTTCTCAATTCCCCCTAGATAATTAGTATGCTGGTGTCCATTTCAAGTCAGCGACAGCTTGTTGCGCATCACTAGCAGTCGATAAATGTTCGTCGATCGCTTGCTGAGCCACACCATTGGCAACCGTCAAGCTGAAGGCGTCCAATTTCGAGACCGGTGGCAAAACCGCCGCGCCTGCTTCCGTCGGATCGACAATCCCACCTAGGGAATGGGCCGCTTTATTGATCATGCCATCGCTTAATACCTTGGCATTGACTGCCAGCGCGCCTAAGCCTAAGCCCGGATAAACCAAGGCGTTATTGGCTTGACCAATGTGATAAGTCACGCCTTGATATTCGATCGGCTTAACGGGGATCCCGGTGGCGATCAGCGCTTGGCCCTTGGTCCAAGTCAACAGATCTTCCGCCTTAGCCTCGGCCAATTTCGTTGGGTTAGACAATGGGAAAATAATCGGCCGTGGTGTGTGCGCCGCCATTTCCTTGACGATTTCTTCTGTGAAGGTGCCTGGTTGTGTTGAAGTCCCGACCAAGATCGTCGGATGAACGGCCTTGACGACTGCGGCTAAATTAGTCAAGTCAGCGGCGTTGGCGAATTCAGAACGTTGATGGGTAAAGGGCTTTTGCTCGGGGGTCAAGCCGACCGTATCATCAAACAGCAAGCCTTGCTTATCAACCAAGTAGAAATGCCGTTTCGCTTCTTCAGGTGACAAGCCTTCTGCCACCATCGCGTCAAAGATCCGCTGCACGATACCAGCACCAGCTGTCCCAGCGCCGAAGCTCAAATAGATTTGGTCGGTCAATTTCTCGTGGGAAATGTTCAACGCGCCTAAGATACCGGCCAAGGTGATGATCCCCGTTCCTTGAATGTCGTCGTTGAACGTCAAGATCTCGTCCTTGTACTTGTTTAAAATATTGGCAGCATTATCACGGCCGAAGTCTTCGAAATGCAAATACATTTGAGGGAACAACCCTTCCGCCGTGGCGACGAAACGATCCACGAACTCATAATAGCGTTGACCGGTCACCCGTTGATGATGATTGCCAAGGTAAAGCTCATCGGTCAATAATTTCTCGTTATTGGTGCCCACGTCCAAAACCACTGGCAAAACTGATTTGGGATCAATCCCAGCGGCAGCAGTATAGACCATCAGTTTGCCAACGGAAATATCAACACCTTGCACACCCCAGTCACCGATGCCCAAGATTCCCTCGCCGTCAGTAACCACGATCAAGCGAATGTCGCGCTCACCAGCGGCAGCGCGCAAGCTGGCCTCGATGCTCTCCGGATCATCAATCGACAAGAAAGCAGCGTTTTGCGGGTCCAAGAACAAGCGGCTGTAATTCTCGATCGTGTCGGCAATGGTGGGGTCATATACGACCGGCATGAATTCGTTGATGTGCTCGCTGAATAATCGATAGAATAAAGTCCGATTTTCATTGAAAATATCCATCAGAAACAAGCGCTTAGCTAAATCAGTTTCCCGCAATTGATACTGACCATAAGCTTGTTCCACTTGTTGCGCCAAGGTTTGCACGAAAGGTGGCAACAAGCCCACCGTGCCGTTCTCCTGCCGTTCCGCCGCCGTAAACGCGGTTCCTTTATTTAAAAACGGATCATTTAGCAGTGCTAAACCAGATTTTTTTATTTTGAAAAACCTCCTCAAATATCTTACAAAAGCTAGGATAGTCCACTATAAATAATATAGTCAAATATGCTATAATTAATAAAAAAGAATTATAGGTGCTGCTATGACAACGTATTTGAAGGATTATGCCTACTTCCAAAAATTAGTTGAATTAAAAAGTTTTTCAAAAACGGCGGAATTTTTCGCGGTCAGCCAACCAACGGTCACTTACGCGCTGAAACGGCTGGAATCTGAGTATGGCAGCCGCCTGATCTCCCGAACTAGTTTCGCCAACTCGTTGACCTTAACCGCCGCCGGGGCTCAGACCTTACAGCATCTGCAACGGATCCTCCACGAAGAACAATTGCTCCGTCAGGATCTCCACCGGATCAAAACAAAGAAGATCCGCATGGGCATGCCGCCGATCATCACCAACTATCTCTTCCCGAAAGTTTTCGATGAGTTGGAACAGGCCGATCTGATTGCCCGCATCGAACCTGTGGTCAGTGGCTCCAAAGAGCTGCTGGCTCAATTGCAAAGCGGCGCGCTTGATCTGTCTTTATTAGGCGCCACCAATATTCCTGAAGCGGCTGACTTGGACTTTATCATGATTCGCCAACAACCCTTCAAGTTGATCGCCGCCGCTGACCGCCAGATCCCACGGCCGTTAACGCCGGAATTTATTGCCCAACAGGCCTTTATTTTGCTTGATGAACAATCAGTCCACCAACAAGTTTTCCAATTGTTCTGTCGCAAGTATAATATTCTCCCCCAGGTGATCTACCAAACCAATGATTACAAGCTGCTTCTGGATCTGGTGCGTCGCGATCAAGGCATTAGTTTCATCACCGCCACCGCCCTTCACGATACTGATGGCGTCCAACAATTGGACCTCCCCCTCCTCGACCTGCCACAATTCAAGATCATGTTAGGCACCCGCCACAGTTCCGCCGCCGATCCTGACCTGACCACGATCCGGGAGATTTTCCAACGAATCCCGTTTCTCTAGAGTCGCAACAAAAACGATCCTTCAACACCAGTTGACAAAGAGCCAAAAAAAGAGCAAGCACACGAAGGAAAACAATGCCATTAAGTTAAGCTATTGACAAACTGGAATTTGAATATTAAAGCACCTATTTAATATTTTTTCATTAAATAGGTGCTTTTTGTGATTTAAATAATACTTATAATTCGATTTTATTGCACACCAAATAAGCCTAAATCTTCTGATACTTTACCAATCTGACTTAAGCTACCCGGTACATGAAATGAACTGATATTTTAGGACTAACCTTCCTTTGATCTTTTCTACCTGGACGGATCGGCACAACATAATGACCTCTTTCATTTCTTGGAGCGAGAATTCTTCTGGATTAAGATTGGTTACTAATACATCCCATTCTCTTTGCCGGATTTCTCATCATTTATTCTAAACTTACAAACTCTAAATTTTATTTTCAACAGCTCAATCTAGCAAACATTGCGCGCGTTACTGATTATTTTTATTTAGCAGCTAAAACTTGAATTGCTTCTTCTAGCGTGTATTCTTCATTGGTAATTTCAGCTTCTTTAAGTTCTTAATTAACACTGTAATTACTCCATCTCTTTTGCCGTTTTATGATAGTCAATCAATTGTCGAATATCACCACAGTTAGCCAGTTCTCGCTCATAAATTTCTCGGGTGTTAGCATCGACATTCCCAGCTTGATCAAAATGGACTTGCTCTGTTCCGGCCTGCAATGACGTTTTATAATACCACTTCTTATACCGCAGAAAATCTAACTGTTGCTGGAGGGTTTCGATCTTTTCCATCAGCACCCGTTCTTCACGATCAAGAAAGTTATAGCGATCTTCCAGCGTCATATCACCTTGCATGCACATCTCAACAAAGTCATGAATCTGTTCAATTTTAAGGCCACTCTTCTTCATACACTCAATGACTTGAAGAAAGTTAAAATCATTATCCTTAAACTGCCGACGCCCTGCTGAATCACGGTCAACAAACGGCAATAAGCCCCGTTTATCATAATAGCGGATGGTCGACGGGGCAATCCCCATAATTTCTGCTACATCACCAATTGAATAAGTCATTTTAATTCACCTCATACGCAAAAAGACTGGGAATATACTCAGCCTTTAATATTTATTTACTATTAAAACATAACACTTATTCATCTAAATGCTTAATTACCTTCGTTGGAACCCCAGCAGCGATACTATTATCTGGAATATCGTGTGTAACTACCGCTCCTGCAGCGATCACAACATTATTACCAATCGTCACGCCGGGAAGGATAACTACGCGACCACCGATCCAAACATCATTACCAATATTGACTGGTGTCGCCTGGGCCAGGTACTTCCGACGACCGATCGCTGTTGTTGGATGATTAACAGTGTAAATATCAACGTTGGGACCAATCATCACATTATGACCGATATTGACTGGTGCGATATCGAGAATTGTTAGATTATAGTTGCTCAAGAAGTCTTCACCAACATGAATGTTCCTCCCGTTATCAAAGTGAATTGGCGCCTGCATCGAAACTCGTTTCCCATGGGAACCCAGGATTTCTTTTGCTTTTTTCTCTTGAGCAGCTAGGTCATTTGAAGAAATTGCGTTAAATTCTTCCGAAACCGTCGCACTCTTTGCTTTCCGTTCGACAACTTCTGGATCGAGAAAATAATATTCTTGCCCAGCGTCTAACTTTTCAATTTCACGCACCGTCGTCAGCCTCCTTATTTTTCTGGTTGATCAGCCGAGATTGATAGATCACGGCTCTTCTTAAATTCTTTGAGAGTATTTTCATATTTTTCAATTGCCCTGTCAACTGAAAACTTCCCGAGTGGCAACCGCAATGGTAAGTCAGCAAAGTTATCCGTTACTTCATCATAGATGATCTTAGCAGCAGCCTTAGGGTCACCGGGTTCGTGATGGGCACCTTCTGCGTTAGTCGTAATGTCTTTAGCAAACTTTTGGTAGTCGTCGTGCGTTGGCATGGTCTTCTTTGAGGAACGACCAGCCCAATCAGTCCGAAAACCACTAGGTTCCACAATCATTATCTTAATACCAAGGTCAGCGGTTTCCTTTGCAATGGACTCACTGATTCCTTCAACGGCATACTTAGTCCCGTGGTAGAATGACCAAATTGGGAATGAAGCCAATCCACCAATTGAAGAAAAGTTAACAATGGTACCAGACCGTTGTTTCCGCATTGTGGGCAATACGGCTTGGGTCATTTCTGCCAGTCCCCAAACATTAACATCAAACATGTACTTTGCTTCCTTTAAGTCACTTTCTTCAAAGGTGGCAAAGTAACCAAGTCCAGCATTATTAACTAGCACATCAATCGTGCCGAACTTTTCCAAAGCATTATTAATCGTATCCTTGATCTCATCAGAGTTAGTAACATCTAGGGTCTGCTTCAAAATTTGCCCATGGTCATATTGATCTAGATACTCTAATTGGTCAGTGTGCCGAGCCGTTGGCACTAAGTTGACATCTTCTTGTTGAGCTAACAAAGCAGCGAGTTCCTTACCAAAACCAGTTGAAGTACCAGTAACAATCCATGTTTTATTTGACATAATAATTACACTCCTTTTTAATAGCTGTGGTTAGTATAGGACTTAAACTATAGTTTATAGTCAAGAGCATCATTCAAAAAATTTAAATTAAATATCATGCAATTAGAACAATCGATCAAATGCTAGACAAATTGGTTATTATGCGTGTTACAGATATCTTGTTAGTGTTATTAATTCTGACAAGCATTCTCCTGTTTTCTAAAACTGATAATATCTAGTGTTAAACCTAGTCTGTCCATTTCGGTTAAAGTAATTTCCTAGTTTTTCCATTAAGTTACTTGCTTTTATCATCGAAATTGCAAAAAATAAGTCAATACCTTTGAATAGAATTTTTTTCAAACCAACATCCAATTTTCGTCTCAAAAAAAGCCTGACACTTTTGTAAAAATTATCAGGTCACACTTAGGTTGTTTCATTCTTGTCAATCGCTTAACTTAATGATATTGCGAAGGAAAAACTGATTGCTCTTTAACCGAGTCAGAAAACGTTGAACTGCTGGAGCGGAGCGTGGCGTTGAAACGTGTTCGCCGACCCAGCTTCTTCCGCTTAGCTACGCAATTGTTCCGGAAGCAAAGTGCGGCTTCCAAAACAATTGCTAGGCTAATGCTCAGAAGCTACCCGGGTCGGCTCACACTCTGGCGTTGGTGGTCCGTTTGTTTGTCGGCGGAAGGTCGGGCTGGGGGTGAGTCAGCCGCGATATTATTGTTGGCGATTTATCGCCTACAATAAGGCCGAGCTTGAAGATTTTCGGCGGTTTTCCGAAAAGCTTCAAGTCGTGCCCGCCGCGTTCCACCACCCCCAGCCCGACCTGGAGCCCCACCACGTCTGCCATCCACCAACGCCCCGCGCAGCGCAAGCCGCGGACAATCTATTCCCGGTCCAGCACATATCAAAAAAAGAGCAATCACACGATGAAAACGTGATTGCTCTTTTTAAACGTGTTACACACAACTGCTTTCTGCGCCGATACGCGTTTTGTCACAGATTGTCTGACGCCAATCTGCACCAAATCGCTAGTCGTGCTCAAAAGCAACCCGTTGTGTGCCACACTCTCTTTTTTGAAACGTGTTCAGAACTCAATTATTTCTCAGCTGCCCAGGTAGCAAAAGCAGTTTTGATCTTATCTAGGGAGATCTCCGCGGTGCTGGTGAAGTTCAGATCAGCTTCGTTCAGGATCGCTGGATCACCGATTCCTACTGAGAATTCACCGGCGCCATTGATTGACTGGATTCCAGCAAAGGCATCTTCTAAACCAACCGCTTCTGTCGGCTTGAGGCCAAGTAAAGCCGCCCCCTTGGCGAAAATCTCAGGATCTGGCTTTCCTGCATGCAGACTGGCCGGGTCGACGATCTGGTCGAAATAACTAGTCAATTGGAGGCCATTCAAGATCCGTGGCGCATTCTTGGAGGCTGAAGCCAGCGACATTTGATAGCCATCAGCTTTTAATTGATCCAAGAAGTCCTTGATCCCGGGGAGAATATCCGCCGGCGTCATGTTGGAGATCAATTGAACGTAATAATCATTTTTCTTGGTGGCCAAAGCCTCTTTCTCAGCTTCGGTAAAATCATTTTCCCGCTGACCGAACTTGAGGATCACATTCAGTGAATCCATCCGGCTAACGCCTTTCAATTGTTCGTTCACGCTGGGATTGATCGTGATGCCCATATCATCTTGGGCGATCTTCGACCAAGCCTGATAGTGGAACCGGGCAGTGTCGGTGATCACCCCGTCTAAATCGAATACAAAACCTTTCAGCATTGCTGTTCCTCCATTCACTTCTTAATCTGTGACCGTTAAAACTTGGTCCGCCTTAACGATCTGAGGTTGACCATTCACAGTCAAGGCTAAATCGGTGCCCTTAAGCAATTCCAACTTAGTCTCGTGATGATCCACAGTAACAGCCAAAAGTCGACCGCGGAAATTGATCTGGAAACGATAACTCTCCCAATCTTTCGGGCAGAACGGCTTCAAAGATAATTGACCATGGGAATGGCGCAAACCAGCGAAGCCTTGGACGATCGACAACCAACCGCCGCTCATCGAAGTGATGTGCAAACCATCGGCGGTATCGTTGTTATAGTTATCCAGATCCAACCGCGCTGTCCGGCTGTACAATTCAACGGCCTTATCTTCTTCACCGATCTCAGCGGCGATAATGCTATAAATACAAGCAGACAAGGAAGACTCATGAACCGTCATCGGCTCATAGAAGTCAAAGTTCCGTTTCTTTTCCGCCAAGGTAAACTGGTCATCTAAGAAATAGATTCCCTGCAAAACATCGGCTTGCTTGATAAACGGCGAACGCAAGATCCTATCCCAAGACCAATGTTGGTTCAAAGGCCGTTCACTTGGATCCAAGCTAGAAACCGGCCGCAGATCTTTATCAAGGTAGCCATCGTTTTGGACGAAGATGCCTTCCTGGTCATCAACGGGATAGTACATCCGCGCGATGATATCTTGCCAGTGAGCTTGTTCTTCTGTGCTGACCGCCAACGCGTGCTGTTTGGCGTCAGAGACTTGTGGTAAAATCTCCAACGTATAACGTAGCACCCAAGTAGCCATTTGATTGGTATACCAGTTATTGTTGACGTTGTTCTCGTACTCGTTCGGACCAGTGACCCCGTGGATCATATACTGCTGATGCCGTTTGGAGAAGTGGACCCGATCGGCCCAGAAGCGGGCAATGCCAACAAGCACATCGATACCCTTCGTCAAAACGTAATCAGTATCTCCAGTATAATCGGTATACTCATAAATTGCATGAGCCACGGCCCCGTTCCGATGGATCTCTTCAAAGGTGATCTCCCATTCATTGTGGCACTCGATCCCATCGAAAGTCACCATGGGATACAAGGCGCCTTTGAGACCTTGTTGTTGCGCGTTGTGATAAGCGCCGGCCAATTGGTCATAACGGTATTCCAACAATTGCCGCGTGACCTGGGGTTTGGTGACCGAAACATACATTGGCACGATATAAGCTTCCGTGTCCCAATAAGTCGCGCCACCATACTTCTCACCGGTAAAGCCTTTTGGTCCGACATTCAACCGGGAGTCTTCGCCATAATAAGTCATGAATAATTGTAAAATATTGAAACGAATCCCTTGTTGCGCCGCCGGATCACCATTGATCTGCACGTCCGATTGGGCCCAACGTTGCGCCCAAACCTGATCTTGCCCCGCTAATTGCGTGACCAAACTGGTTTGGTCGGCCGCTTGGATCAATGTGGTGGCCCGATTGACTTGCTGAGCCTCGGGGACATCACGGCTAGTGACAACCACCACCTGCTTGCGTAACGTCAATGCCTGACCAGTGGTCAAATGGGCGCTGATTGTTTCCCCAACGCGGCCAGATTTTTCAGCCAAGGGTTGGCGGTCCACAGCGACGGGACTGTCTACGACCACGTGCATTTGCTCCGTGATCGTAAAGCGTGGTGTTCCAAACGGATTTTCTTTGGTTTCCATGGTGACGAAATAATTATCGTCAGCTAATGGACCTTGGTGCCGCAATTCCCAGAAAGTTTCATCGTAATTGGAATCTTCATTATGAACATTGCCATTGATCAAAGGTTCCAGCGTCAGTTCAGCTTGACCAGATAAAACTTCAGCCTCTAAATTGATCAACGCCAATTCTTGGGTGACATTGCTCATGAAGCGCAAGAAACTGAAGCGCACACTGGCGCCGCCGATCTCCGCGACGAACGACCGCCGCAAAACCCCGTCATGCATATCCAATTCCAGCTTGAAATCATGAAATTTGGTTTTGGCGAGATCCAGCGTTTCACCGTTGACCTTGATCGGAATGCTGAGGAAGTCCGGTGAGTTGATGGCTTTACCGAAATACTTCGGATAGCCATTCTTCCACCAGCCAACTCGCGTTTTATCTGGGAACCAGACCCCAGCCAAGTAGGTGCCTTGGTGGGTGTCACCGCTGTAACTCTCTTCGAAATTACCGCGCATGCCCATATAACCATTACCGATCGAGGTCAGACTTTCCTGCAAACGCTTGTCCGCTACTGCCAACTGATCCGTTGTGAGAACCCACGGATCGATCTCAAATAATCGTTTTGTCATTTTGAACCCCTCTGTTGTTTGTAAATTCGTCATTAAATCGTGTCCGCCAATAAATCGCCAAAATCATCAGGGCAAGAACAACTGAGAAAACCATAAACATCAATGAGAAATCAAACCGGATCAATCCGGTCGCCATTGCCGCCAAGGTGCCATATAACGACGCGTTGAGCACGAGATTATGGGCTTCCCCAAAGGATTTGATCGAGGCTTGCCGATTGCGTTTCATTAAGGACAAGAAGAACGCCGCTCCTAAGATCAAGAGCAAATTGGAACCCACGACGATCATCCCGACGGAAACTAACATCAACATCATGATCGAACCATGATTAGAACGATACCAACTGTTCTGGAGAAACTTCGTGATATTTTTGTGTGGTGCAACATTGTTTTTCTGTTGATACGTGGCTTGGAAAAGATAGCCGCGTTCTTGCAAGGTGAAGTGGTCTTGGGCCAGATCAACGGCATTGTCCACTTGTTTCATTTGCTTCTTGGTCAAGTTTGTCCCGATCAGCGCCTTCTTCGTCTGATAAATCACCTTGTTCTCAGAAGTCTGTAACCGATCATCCTTAAATGTCAGCTGTTGGCTGGCGTCCTTGAGTTCCTGTCGCGCCAGCAAAGCATTGGCGTCGGGCAAAAAAGCATGGAAGTTGAAGGTGGTCTGTTGGGCGTAGAAAATTGGGATCGGCACGATCATCAGTGCGCTCAAGAAAATGAAGACAATGATCTGTTGCCACCAACGTAACGCGTGACGTCCTTTGAACATGGCTGTCGGCGTGAAAGCCGACATGAAATAACGAACGGGAAAAGCGATTTTCTTCATTAAATTTGTTTCATTCCTTTACTGGGGTTTTATCCTTTAGTACTACCTGATAGCAAACCACTAGTGAAGTATTTTTGCAAGTAGAAGAATAAAATACTGATTGGTAAGGCGATCAAGATCGCGCCAGCCGCGAACAAGACAACTTGTTGATCACGGGTATTGGTAATGAACTGCTGCAAGCCAACCGCAACGGTCAAATGCTCGTCAGAACGAAGCAAGAACTTGGACATGATGTAATCGCCGAATGGTCCCATGAACGCCCATAAAGCTTGAACGGCGATCATTGGCTTGACCAACGGCAAAACAATCTGCCAGAAAACCCGGAAGTTGCCGGCGCCATCAAGTTTGGCCGATTCATCCAAGTCATATGGAACGGAATCGAAGTAGCCTTTCATCAACCAAGTGTTCATTGGGATCCCACCGCCGATATAGATCAACGTCAAGAACCAGTAATGATCCAAGGCGTTGAGCATATTGGCCATGACATAGAAGGCAGTCAACGCGGCCATGGTTGGGACCATTTGGATAATGATGAAGAACATCAAGCTGAAACGCCGCCCGATGAAGCGGTAACGACTGTAAACATAACCGGCCAGCGTGATGACCGCGACTTGGATCAGCATCGTGAAGAAGGCGATGATGACCGTATTCTTGTACCAGGTCCCATAAAGGGTCTCCGTGAACAGACGTTTAAAGTTGATCAACGTCCATTTTGAACTGAAGTCCAAGGTAAAGGACTGCACGTTACCTGTTTTAAAGGCCGAACTGACGGTGATCAGTAACGGATAGATAATGATGATCGCCAGAATGACCATGTATAGGTAGGTGAAGAAATGCTTGACCCGTCGATTACGGATTGCTGATTTCTCATTGATTTTCTTTTGTCTACGCGCCATCTTAATCATCTCCTAAATCAAATGCGCCCGTCTTCTTGAAGACGATCATGGAAACACCAATGACAATGACCGAGATCAATAAGGTAACTGCGGCGGCGATCGAATATTGCGGTGATTGACCCGTCGTTAATTTATAGATCCATGAAATCAAGATATCAGTACCACCGGCACCGCCACCAACATCCCCAGGACCACCACTGTTAAACAGATAGATCATTGAGAAGTTGTTGAAGTTACCTGTATATTGCGTAATGAAAATTGGTGCGGCGACCGTAAAAATCGTTGGCGCCGTAATGTGATTGAATTTTTGGATCGCGGAAGCGCCATCTAATGTGGCTGCTTCATATAAGTCTTCGGGGATCGCTTGGAGGATCCCGGTGACCATTACATAGATATAAGGGAAGCCCAACCAACCTTGGATCATGATGATCGCGATCTTCGTCCAGAATGGATCTGTCTTCCACGCTGGCAATGACAAGTGCAAGAATGGCAAGATCTTATTGAAGAAAGGAATGACCTGAACATTGATCGCACCAGCCGAATCGTTGAAGATGTTGGAGAAACTCATGATCGAGATGAAGGCAGGTACTGCCCATGGTAAAAGGAAGATGACCCCAAAAGCACGTTTGAATTTAATAAAGTCCTGATTCGCCACGATTGCCGTGAAAATTCCTAAGAACAATTGTAGTGTTGTCGCCACAACCGTCCAAATGATCGTCCAACCGAAGACCGCGTTGAAAGTTTGGCGGTAACTACTTAGGAAGAACAATGAGGTGAAGTTCTTGAAACCGACCCAGTCCAACAGATGAGCAGGTGGCACATGGAGAAAGTCATAGTTTGAAAAGGCGATGAATAAAGTAACGAGTACTGGGAACACGATGATAAACAGCATTAAGAAATAAGCTGGGATCGAGAATAGGTATGGAAAGCCGCCATCCCCGATGTTTTTGATCATCTGAACCAAACTGGTCGATGGCTTCTTGCCTTCGTTGGCCTGCTTGGCGATGTTACCGGCGTCATAGATATTGGCCGCGTAGAGAATGATCGCGACAACTAGTACAAGGATCTGCAACGTCCCTTCGATCATCATAAAGAGCGAGTTATCCATCATTGGGGTTGAACCCAAGGTAATCAGATTCACGATCTGACGGACACCGGCCAGCGCTAATTCAGCGACGAACGCTAAGAAGAGCACTAAGAAGATCGAGCCTTTCAGGACTTGGTGATTATAAAATTGCCCCAACCCAGGAATAATCGAGAGCAATTTTGCTTTTCTGGGGTCTTGCTTTTGTGGATCAGTCATCACTGGTCCCTTCCTTTCCGTTATGTAAAATGTCGATGGTACGTCGCCATCGACATTTTAAATTCAATCTAGCGGCTTACTTGCTGCCGTACTTCTGTTCAATCTTCTGTTTGATGACCTTAACACCAGCATCAGCGGCTTCTTTCGAAGTCATCTTGCCAGAAGCTGCGTTAGTCACGATTGTTTGACCTGCGTCCCAAACCTCAGACATTTCAGGCAAGTTGATCAACGGATCATCCTTCTTGAATTGTTCGATAACGGCAGTCGTTAATTCAGTTCCATCTTCCTTAGCAGCGTTTTGTGCTTTCAAGTTAGCTGGAATTTCAGCAGTCATGTTGAAGAAGGTCTTCTGGTTAGCGTCATTTGAAACATAGTCTAACCATTTCTTCGCTAATGATTGGTTCTTGGAATAAGCTGAAATGACCCAAGACTTGCCACCACCAAAGGCTTGATAATCTTTACCATTTGGCAAAGTAGGTAAGACAGTCGCGCCGTAATCAATGCCGGCTTCTTTATAAGAAGATGCCTTCCAAGGACCGTCGATGACAACTGCGGTCTTACCCTTGGTGAATTGATCGTCGATGAAGTTCTGGTTGGCTTTGATATCTTGCATCCCTTTAGGCCAAACATTCTTGAAGTAGTTGGTCATGAAGTCCAATGCCTCAACAGAGCCAGCGTTGTTCAAGCCGATCTTCTTAGGATTTGAGTTGTCATCGCCGAAGACGTAACCACCGTAACCCTTGAAGACGCCATAGCTAATGTAGAAGTTCGTCCATTGCGCTAAGAAACCAACGTTCTTAGTTTTGTCATTTTCATAAGCAAACTTGGAATCTTTGCTGATTGCTTCGATTTCATCGAAAGTAGTTGGTGCTTTGTCAATCAACTTCTTGTTATAGTACATGACGATTGATTCGATCGTCACTGGCGCGCCATAATGCTTGCCATCATACTTAACGGCATCTTCACCAGTTGACGCATAGCGACCTGAAACTGGATTGTATTCAGCGACTTGACCTTGTTGCGCTAATCCACCGACCCGGTCGAATGGTGCCATCATGACATCTGGCGCTTTACCAGCAGGTCCATCCAGTTGTAAAGCGTCAAGTTGATCCAACATATCTTTGTTGACCATCTTGATCTTCACATTGTTATCTTTTTCGAACTTACCCTTGATCTTGTTGACATACTTCTTATAACCCTTATCAACGGAAATCGTCAAAGTCTTCGATTCCGAACTCGTTGCCGATTTCTTATCACTACTTGATGAATTACCACAAGCAGCTAATGATAAAGCAACCGTGGCAGTCAAAGCAGCTAAACCTACATAACGCCATTTCTTCAAATTCATTACTTGTTTCCTCCTCGAAACGTAATTTATTGATTTCGCTTACAACCACATTATGGTTTCTTGTAAGGGATTTAGCAAGCGATAAATCAATGTTACCGATAACAGAAAACCTAAGCCAACTTTAGCGTTGACTGATCACAAAACCTGAAGCGGCCAATTCGTCGTTGGTCAAGCCTTGACTAAGAACCACTGAATCCGCGGTTTGGAGCGCACCGATCTTTTGCGCTTGTCCGCTTAAATTGAAGATACCTGTAACAAAAGTCGCCCCATCATCGCGCACGACTTTGACTAAGCCTTGATCATCATCAACGACTTGCCAAGTCAACGCGCCTTGCGTCATTAAATCGGCGTGTTGCAACCGGAATTTGATCAACTTCTGGTAAAAAGCGAACAGTTCTTGATCCTGGGTCGCTGGGTCCCAATTCATTGGCTTGCGACAGTCGGGATCATTCCCGCCGTCCATCCCCACTTCACTACCATAATAGATACAAGGCTCGCCTTCTTGCAGGAAGGTGAACGCCACCGTCTGCCGTAACAGCGCTTTGTCACCTCGACACAAAGTCAATAGCCGCGCCGTATCGTGGGAATCCAAGGTGTTCAGCATGACTTCATTGACCTGTTGTTGATACAACATCCGTTGGTAATTCAAGCCAGCGACCATCCGCGTCGGTTCTAAAGTTTTGTCGACGAAGCCTTTGATCACGGTTTCCGTAAAGGCGTAATTCATCACCGCTGAGAATTGATCGCCTTGCAACCAAGGTTGGGAAGAATGCCAGACCTCCCCTAGAATATAAAAATTAGGTTTGACAGCATGGCAAGCCGCCGCGAATTGGCGCCAGAAGTGATGGCCGACTTCATTGGCCACGTCCAACCGCCAAGCGTCGATATCGAATTCTTTGATCCAATAAGTCGCCACATCCAAAAGATAGGCTTGAACTTCTGGATTAGCGGTATTCAGCTTAGGCATATGCGGGGTATAAGCGAAGGTGTCGAAACTTAATTCGTTGGCGTGTTCGAAATCAGTGGTTTCTTGGTAGCTGATCGGGAATTTATTGACGTGGAACCAGTTGGCGAACCGCGATTTAGACTGGTTCGTCAACACATCCTGCCATTGAACGGAGCGATCGCCAATATGGTTGAAGACCGCGTCCAGCATGACTTTCATGCCCCGTTGATGCGCCGCGGCCACTAATTTCTGGAAAACCTCTTTATCGCCAAAGTCAGGATCGATCTCCAAATAGTCGATCGTATCGTACTTGTGGTTAGAATAAGCTTTGAAAACCGGGCAGAGATAGAGGCCATTGATGCCTAGATCCTGTAAGTAATCCAGATGGTCAAGAATGCCTTGCAGGTCGCCACCATAATAGTCAGTCCGTCCGGGGTTGACCGTGCTATCCCAAGGCTTAACATCGGCTGGATCATTGCTGGTATCGCCATTAGCGAACCGCTCTGGAAAAATCTGATACCACACGGTGTGTCGCACCCAATCTGGTTCCTGGAAACGATCGATCTCGTGGAAATACGGCTGCCGAAATGGGTTACCGCCACCACCGATCAGACTAGGTTCAAACGGGAAACAGCCCCGATCGCCATACAATAATTCCGAGCCATCAGTGCCGACAACGCGGAAATCATATTGGACCCGCTTGTGGGGCACTTCCAACGCGGCTTCCCAATAATCATGGGCCTCGGTGCTGGCGATTTTACTCATCGCGATCGTTTCGTAAGGCCATTGCCCCTTCTCGGAATCATATGGGTCGCCATAAAAACAGTCGACCGCTTGGGCATCGTCGCGCTTGGTCCGTAAACGCACCCGGAAATCGTCTGGTTGATATAAATAGGCGAACTCACTATCTGGGCGGTGATAAATTGCTGCTGCTTCCATAAATTCAATAACCTACTTTCTTGATTTGATTGTCGCGCTTAATTTATTCAGCTGGCCAAGCCACTTGATCTTGCTGCAAGACCAAGGTTGACCAAGGCGCCAAATGCCAAGAGTTTTCATCTAAGGTCACCTGACCTACCGTGAAGGTAATGTCGGCGTTCAGCCAATCGTCATTTTGATAAGTGACCGTTTCGCTAGTCAAGTTGGTCAAGACCAAGGCACTCTTTTGCCCTAATTGCCGTTGATAAACAATTAGGCCGGCGGTTTTGACCAGCAATAACCTGAATTTACCAGTGGCGAACAACGGCTGTTGCTTCAACTGGAACAACTTCCGGTAGAAATTTAAAATACTGTCTGGATCCGCCTCAGCAGCAGCCACGGTGATCGGCGCTGGTTGCGTGCGTAACCAAGGTTCATGCTCCGAAAAGCCCTGATGCGCGCTGTCATCCCACGGCATCGCCTGACGCGCCGGGGTTTTGTGCAGACCGGACAAATACTGCAAGACAGCTGGTCGTTCCGCTTCAGGAACCTGATCAATCAAGGTGGACGTCATTTGATCTTGAAAGGCCGTCGCGCGGGCCAGTTCCGCGTTATGCAGCCCCAATTCTTCGCCATAATAAATGATCGGGATACCCCGTTGCAAATACTGCATCGTGGCTAAGGTCTTCAAACTGCGCGTTTCGAATTTCCGATCAGCATAAACAGTGGCCATTCGCGGTAAGTCGTGGTTGCTGAAATACAAAGTTGGTTGGGTCGTTTGCGCCAATGCGGTCTGCCATTGTACGATACTGGTTGGTAACGCCGCCGTATCTAGCTGCTCAGCCAGGGGCAACTTGACCGTCGCCGTTAACTTCGGCGCGGGAACCGCCTGTTTCGGTAAATTACGGAAACTAACAATGGCGTCGCACAAAGCGCTGCCCCGATTAGTCCGCGTATAAAGCGCCGCCAGCGCTGGATCCGCCGAAGCGCCTTCACCAAGAATGAACAGATCTGGATTGATTTTCCGCAGTTCATCAATGAATTCTTGCAAATAGGTCACAACATTGGGCAAGTTGGCATACATTGGCTCCGCAATCACTGGCCCGGTCTGATCCGTCGGGAAATTCTGACCTAGATCCGCCTTAGCGATATGAATGAACGCGTCTAAACGTAAGCCGTCGATGCCTTTTCCCACCCAATACTTAGCAACCTCGATCATCGCTTGCCGTACTTCTGGATTGGCCCAATTCAAATCAGGCATATGTTTGTCAAAAAGGTGGAAATAATACGTATTGGGTTCGGTCGGCACTTGTTCCCAAACCGAACCGCCAAAGAAGGAACCCCAATTGTTCGGCACCTGGCCATTAGGCGTGTCTTGCCAAATATAGTAATCCCGGAATAAACTCTTGGGACTTTTCAGCGCGTCCTGAAACCACGGATGTTGGTCCGACGTGTGGTTGAGCACGAAATCCAGCAAAATGTGGAGATCCAGTTCATGGGCCCGTTGGATCAACGCGTCCATGGTCGCCATCGTGCCAAAATGGGGATCAACCGTGAAATAATTGGAAACATCATAACCATTATCAACTTGTGGTGAGGTAAACACCGGGTTCAGCCAAATCGTATTGACCCCTAACGACTTGATATAATCTAAGCGGTCTAATAAGCCTTGCAGATCACCAAGGCCATCATTGTCACTATCCTGGAAACTGCGGGGATAGACCTGATAAATGATCGCGTTTTCGTACCATTGCTTCATAATAAGTCGGTTCCTTTCTGAAAAAGCTACAAACGAGCGTGGAACTGCAATACTTCCACTGCCTATCTTATGGAAGAACTGCCGAAACAACAAGCTTTCCAGTCGATGTTATCGGTAACAAGTTTGACCGTGTATCAGACGCCAGAACATTGACATAACAGAGTGCGGAGCGCCCCGATTAGCTTCTGAGCATTAGCCTAGCAATTGTTTTGAAAGCTGGGCTTGGCTTTCGGAACAATTGCGTAGCTAAGCGGAAGAAGCTGGGGCGCGCAGCACGTTTCCGATCAAAGAGTGCGGAGCGCCCCGGGTTGACTGCGAGCATTAGCCTAGCAAAAGTAGATTGTCCGCAGCTTGCGCTGCGAAATTCCGGGTGAGCTCGCTGTGGGCGTCACTTTGAGCTTCGCGAAGCTCAAAGCTGAGCCTTGGTCTAAGTGACAGAGCCACTAAGACCAATTTCACGGCGATCTCACCCGGAATTTCTCCGCTCCAGCCGCTCAACGTTTTAACAGCCGTTTGAGCACTCACGCCATTTGACAAGCTGTCGTCACTTGATGAGGAGCCACGCAATTGACGACCATGGCTAGTGGTGACAATCTTTAGATTAGCGACACCAGTGTAGCCTGCTTGATGAACTAGGACATGATCTTGATGAATCAGTTGGATTGGTCAGCCGCCACTCAAGAATTGTTTAGGCAACAGGCAAAGATGTCCAGCCAATGCAAACTGTACCAACCAACAAATCCGAATCCGAATCCGTTGGCATTGTCGTACCGCCTTGAACGTGAGCAATTATTGATCTATAAATTGCAAAACCACCTCGTCAAATCCTTCGCTCCGATTGCAGATAGGCCCAATACTGTCCAGCAATTTCAAAAACAGTGCGGAGCGCCCCGGGTAGCTTCTGAGCATTAGCCTAGTCAGGATTTTGGAAGCTGGGTTGACGAACACGTTTGTTTCAATTATGTCCGCGGCTTGCGCTGCTCAACGTTATAATAGCCGTTTGAGTACTCACGCCATGTGGCAAGCTATAGCCAATTGATGGAGCGCCACGCAACTGACGACCATGGTCAGTGGTTACACGAAATAGAGTGCGAGCCGACCTGGACGGCTTTTTTGCATTAGCTTTTTTTGCTGAAATACTTTCGCCAACTAGCCGACCAATGGTGGTGAATCGATGGTTTTGAGTGGCATCCATCCCATAATCCAATCTGTGATCGTCCAACCATTTTGGTCAGCATGCTGCGCTGTTTTTCCCATGTTCAGGGGAGCGGATAGTGGCCAAATGGCACCAAAAAAGTCCACTGTTACGTAACAATGGACTTCAAGAACCAAGTAATCAGATTCAATTCAAATGATAATTGCGAGTAGTATTACGGCGTATCAACTCCGGTGAAAACATCACTTCAGTGCGATCACGTTCGGGACTTTGGTCATTGGTGGTGACGCCGTGATTGATTTTTTGCATCAATAATTCGGCGATTTTACTGCCCATGGCCATCACCGGCTGCTTGACCGTGCTCAATTTCGGTTCCGCGATTTGATCTAAGAACACCCCATCAAAACCGGTGATCCCAAAATCCTCGGGAATCGAACCACCCATCCGCTGAATCCCGCGCTCCACGCCGATCGCCAAACGATCGCTAGAACAAACGAAACAGGTATTGGGCTTAAATTCATGCCAATGATCTTCAATATATTGTTGCGACTCTGAAGAATGATTGCCGAAACGAATAATTTGTGGCTGCAGCCCAGATTTTTGCATGGTATCCATGTAACCACGTTCGCGGGAATATTCGAAGGATTCCTTCAATTCAATCCCCAAGAAAATAATTTGGTCATAGCCATCCTTGATCGCCGCGCCCGTGGACAAAAAAGTGCCATACTTATTATCGGAATCGACAAAATCATAATGATGGCGATTCTCGCCATATAAAATCACCGGTTTGCGGAGCTCCTGGATCCAGGTGAAGTCATCGTTACGGGCTCCTGTAATGATGTAGCCATCACACTCACCAATATCGGCATTCTTCTGGGTCACCACTTGCAACGCGTACTGATGCGCGTTTAGAAATTGGGCCACGCCCATCAGGAGCGTTGCGTAATAAGGTTCGACTGTATCAACCTTTTCCAAAATCACCAACTTGATGATTCGGGTCGCGTTGGCAGCCAAGGCTTTAGCGGCTAAGTTGGGATGATAGTCCAGTTCATTCATCGCCTTGAAAACCAATTGCTTAAGTTCATCCGTCACTTGTTCAGGGTGATTGATCACTCGGGAAACTGTCATCTTAGAAACATTTGCTGATTTTGCCACGTCATTCAATGTAACGATCTGACTCACCTTCTCTAGTGTTTTTCAGGTACACCTACACTACCTTATTATATTGATATTAATCTGAGATAACAAGGCGGGACTATTGGTGGTGCTGATTTCGTTGGACGACGTGTGGGCTGTGGGATAAAAAAAGTTTGACCGCGACTTGCGCTGCGCGCTTCGGGGTGAGCTCGCTGTGGGCGCTGTTTTAAGCCTCGCAAGATACGCGAGTCTTAAAATCAGGCCTTGTCCTAAGTGGCATAGCCACTATGGACAATTTCACGGCGATCTCACGGCGATCTTACCCCGAAGCGCTCCGCTCCAGCCGCTCAACGTTATTTTAGTCAGTTATTTTAGTCATTTGAACAGTCACGCTGACTGATATCAAGGTAAGTTCAGTAGTCAGGGACGCGGATTGACGGACCCCACCCCCAATCTTCACGAATCGACCGAATTCTGCCTAATAAAATTACCGATTGACAACGAATTTTGGTTGCTCGCCTTGATTCATTAAGATGACATTATTGGCGACAATCGCGGCCATGGCATCACGGGCTTCCACGGTGGCGTTACCAATATGAGGTGTTAAAATAACATTCTTCAACGTCTTGAAGCCGGCATCAAATTCGGGTTCGTTTTCATATACGTCAAGGGCCGCGACACCGATTTGGTGAACCTTTAAAGCCTGCAGGAGCGCTGCTTCATCAACGATCGGTCCGCGACCAACATTGATCAACGCCGCCGTTGACTTCATCTGTGCAAATACACCCGCGTCAAATTGATGGTAGGTTTGCGGCGTCAGCGGCGCGTTAATGCTGATGTAGTCACTTGTTTGAATCAAGTCCGCAAATGATTTATAGTTGACTTCAAGGGCATTTTCATCCGCCGCGCTGAGCCGTCGAGGTGAGAAATAGGAAACGTGCATGCCCAACGCCGTGGCCTTCTTAGCGATTTCACGGCCGATATTGCCTAGACCAACAATGCCCAATGATTTGCCCGATATTTCATGGCCTAGAAAATACAGCGGCGCCCAGCCAGGGAAACCTGATTCCCGCATTTGATGATCACCTTCAACGATTCGATGACTTAGGGCCAAAATCAACCCAATTGTCAGTTCTGTCACTGAATTTGTTGAGACTTGCGGTGTATTGGAAACTAGGACGCCTTTGGATTTGGCATAGTCGACGTCAATATTGTTGAAGCCGGCGCCAAAATTGGCGATTAGTTTCAGCTGAGGCGCCGCATCGATGATTGCTGCGTCAACTTCGGTCGAAAGGGTCGTAATCAGAAAATCGACATCCCGGACCTGAGCTAATAATTCGGCGTGGCTAATCAAGCCTTCACCTTGATAGACTGCCACCGCTAAATGGTTTTTCTGTAATTTGTCCAGCGCAAGTGCTGGCAATTGTGCGGATACATATACTTTTTTCATAAAATGGCCTCCTTAGATTGGCTAAACCCATCATAAGTGCTGGCAATCAAACTGACAATAACGCACTTTAAAGTTACCACAGAAAGGAGTCCTTGCTTTGACCGACTTAATTCGTCAAGATGTCCTCAAGAAACTGGAAGATGGTGACTACAGTTGCCGCAAAGAGTTCACTTTAGCCATGTTCAGTGGTAAATGGAAAATCAATCTGATTTACCACTTGGGCCATGACGGCGCTTATTATTTTTATGAATTGCAACGATTATTACCCCAGGCCTCACACAAAGAACTCGCCAAAAAACTGAAGGAACTGGTGGCGGATGGGCTACTCGATCGTCAGGAGGAGGCTGGGCCAAGAACGAAAACGGTCTATTCTTTGACGCCGCTGGGGCGATCATTGCTCCCGATCATTGATGCGATGTACGCCTGGGGAGACCAACGTTTAAGCGAATTGCAGTTGGATAAGATCACCTTTAGTCTAGGCGATCCCAAAAAATCATGATCGATCGCGGTTGATCAGGATACCAATTGCTACTGGCAGTTCAAAAGTCTTCCTGAAAACGATGGACTGTGGAAGCACGGTTAGCTTGTGAGAGCGTTTTCTCATCATTGTTTGGCGATCAACGATTGATAATTCGCGCTTACTTTGACAATAATTAAAAAATCATTAGACTATTGTGCTAAAATAGGATAACATATAATTGAATTTTGAAATTTTGGAGGTTGACTTAATGAGTAAAGAAATTACCAGCGCAAATATTGAAAAATTTGCCCAAGATTTTGCTGAATTGCCAAAATCAAACGCGACAGCCAATGCGGTTGCCCACAATGGTATCCTGGCTGCGAGCCGGAACATCGCCGCTGATGTGGCAATGACACCAAACTTCTCCGTGGAGATCCAAACTGGTGACGTTGCTAACCAGAAACAATCTGGTCGTTGCTGGATGTTCGCCGCATTGAACACGATGCGCCATCCATTACAAGATCAATTGAAGTTGAAGGGATTCGAATTGTCCCAAAACTACACCAACTTCTGGGATAAATTTGAGAAATCAAACTGGTTCTTGGAACATGTGATTGCAACAGCTGACCTGCCATTAGGCGATCGCAAAGTTGACTTCCTTTTGGCAACACCTCAACAAGATGGTGGCCAATGGGATATGCTGTGCGCCTTGATCGAAAAATATGGTTTAGTGCCGAAGGATGTTATGCCTGAGACCTACAACAGCTCAAAATCAAGCGAACTGAACACAACTTTGAACACTAAATTGCGTAAAGACGCGGTTGAATTACGCCAATTGGTTGCTGACAAAGCGACTGCTGACGCGATTGCCGCTGCTAAAGACAAGATGCTCAATGAAGTTTATCGTATTTTGGTCTTTACTTTGGGCAAACCACCGGTTCAATTTGACTGGGAATATACAGACAGTGACAAAGTTTATCACCGTGAAGCTGGATTGACACCAAAGAGTTTCTATGAGAAGTTCGTTGGTCTTGATCTTGAAGATCATATCTCCCTGATCAACTCCCCAACGGCTGACAAGCCTTTCAACCATGTTTATACAGTCGATTTATTGGGTAACGTGGTTGGCGGTCGTCAAGTCCGTCACTTGAACTTAAGCATTGACGATTTCAAAGCCTTAACGATCAAGCAATTACAAGCTGGCGAAACAGTTTGGTTTGGTTCTGATGTTGGCAAAATCTCCGATCGCCAAGCTGGTATCTTGGATACTGAAGTTTACCAAACCGGCGAAACCTTAGATGTTGATCTTTCAATGACCAAGGCTGAACGTTTGGACCACGGCGAAAGCTTGATGACTCACGCCATGGTGATCACTGGCGTTGACTTGGTCAATGGCCAACCAACTAAGTGGAAGGTTGAGAACTCATGGGGTGACAAGCCTGGTTTCAAGGGCTACTTCGTGATGAGTGACGCTTGGTTTGATGAATTCGTTTACCAAGTTGTCATCGACAAGAAGTTCTTATCAGCTGACTTACAAAAGGTTGTTGCTGACGAACATGACAATCCGACTGTTCTGAAGCCTTGGGATCCAATGGGTGCTTTGGCGCTTTAATTCAAATCTTCACCAAAAAAACCATGTCGATTTTGACATGGTTTTTCTTTGTCGCAAAATTTGCTAGTATTTGCTTGGTTTAGTCGGGTGCTTTGCTAGATTGGCCGCAGCTTGCGCTGCGAAATTCGGGGTGAGCTCGCTGTGGGCGTCACTTTGAGCTTCGCAAAACCCGCGAATCTCAAAGCTGAGCCTTATTCTAAGCGGCAAAGCCGCTAAGAATAACGACACGGCGATCTCACCCCGAATTTCTCCGCTCCAGCCGCTCAACGTTATAACAGCCGTTTGAGCACTCACGCCATTTGGCAAGCTATGGCTAATTGATGGGGATCCACGCAATTGACGACCGTAGTTAGTGGTTACCAGTTTTAAATTGGTGACACCAGTGTAGTCTGCTTGATGACCTAAAACAAGTTCTTGATGAATCAGCTGAATCGGTCCGTTGCCAACCCCAACCCGCTTAGGTAAGTGAGATAGAGTTGTCGGCACTATCTGAAATGTACCAACCTACTAATTCAAATTCATTGGTATTGCTGTACCACCACAAAAAGGGCAACTGTTTGATCTCTCGCTTGCAAAACCTCTTCGTCAAATCCTTCACTTCGATTGCAGATAGGCTCAATTCTGCCTAGCAACCGCCTCAGGACGTGTGGCTCAGCGGTGAGATTATTCTTAGCGATTTATCGCTTAGAATAAGGCTCGATTTTGAGACAAGCCGCGGGTCTTGCGGATTGGCTCAAAACGATGCCCACCGCGTTCCAGCCACGACAAACGTCCTGAGGCGGTTGCGTCCACATCCAAACCCAGCACCTCTGTAATTAAGTGCAGGTTCAGATTAAGCACCAAACGCCTAAATCAATTTCAAACGACGCCCATCACGTTCTAGGCCGCAACAGCAGTCCCAGCCGGTTGCGCTCACACGCAACACCCTACCACACCCGCAATTAAGCGGTCACTACTCACCAAGCACGATTTTCTCAATGACCTGCAAGTGCGCGTCAAACTCATAAACGATCGGCTCGCCATTGGCCACCTCGACCCCATCAAGTTGATGGGGCGACAACTGCTCAATATACTTCAGCAAGACCCGCAAAGTGCTGCCATGGGCCACGATCAACTGATCGTGACCCTGCAATAATTCGGGGGCGACAACGTCTTGATAATAAGGGAGCACCCGTGCGCTGGCCATCGCCAAACTTTCACCCAAGGGTAAACAGCGCGGATCAAGGTCGGCATAGCGGCGATCGTGATCAGGTGCGGTCAACAATGGCGGAACCGTCCAGAAATCCCGGCGCCACAGCGCAACTTGATGGGCGCCGAATTCTAAACGAGTCTGTTGTTTGTTATGCCCTCGTAGCGCGCCATAATGACGCTCGTTCAACCGCCAACTTTTCAACAATGGCAAAGCTAGCCAATCACGATCCGCGCAAATGATCAGCGCCGTTTTGATCGCCCGCACTAAAACAGACGTGTGGACGGTCGTCGGCGCGAAGGTCAGGTCGGCCAGTAAGTCAGCGGTGGCGTGGGCCTGAGCGATGCCGCGATCGGTCAGCTGAACATCGGACCAGCCAGTATAAGTGTCATCCGCATTAGCCGTACTCTCACCATGTCGGATCAGGACTAGTTTTACCAAGATTCCAAAACCTCTTTTGCCTTAAACTGAGTCTATTGTAACGCCGATTCAGGAACGGCCGTTAGATTTTGATCGATGGCTGCTAAAACGTCGTCCAACGCGCCATCTTTGAAAGGACTCTGCAAGTGGCCCAACGCCACCAATTGATTGAAGCTCAAACTGCCACCGGCCTTGGCCATCGCCAGGTAATCTGACCAAGCTTGCGGATCGTGATCGACTTCAAATCGTTTCCAGAATTGGAAGGCCACGACTTGCGCCAAGGTGTAGTCAATATAGTAGAAAGGCGATTCGAAAATATGACCTTGGCGGTACCAGTAGATCCCTCGATCCAAGTCGGGTTCATCAGAATAATCACGACTAGGCAAATACATTTTCTCCAGTCGACGCCAAGTGGCTTTCCGTTCAGCTGGTGTCCAGTCAGGATGTTGATAAACTTCGGTTTGGAAATGATCGACCAGCACACCATATGGCAAGAAGATCAAGGCGCTGGATAAGTGTTCAAATTTATACTTGGTCGTCTGCTCGCCGAAGAATTTCGGCATCCACGGATAAGCAATGAACTCCATACTCATCGAGAAGATCTCCGCCGCTTCATTGGTTGGGAAAATACATTCCCACGCCTTGATATCTTGAGCCATAAAGGTTTGGAAAGCATGACCAGCCTCATGGGTCAACACGTCTACATCGCCGGAAGTGCCATTAAAGTTAGCGAAAATAAACGGCGTCTTGAATTTCGGCAAGAATTCGCAATAACCGCCGCCCTGCTTGCCATGATGACTCAGCAGATCCAAGTTATGATCATCGACCATCATTTGGAAGAACTGGCCTGTCTCTGGTGACATCTCGTGGTACATTTCGTTAGCTTTAGCCACTAGTTCATCAGGTGTCCCTTGAGGCAGCGCGTTGCCACTAGGGAAATTGTACCCTTCATCGTAAAAGGCCAAGTTATCCAAGCCCAAGCGTGTTTGTTGCCGCGCCATCAACTTGTTGACGATCGGAACGACCTTCTTGCGAATCGTCTCGCGGTAGTTGGCGACATCGGCTTCGTCATAATCGAAACGATTCATGAAATCAAAACTCATCGCCGCATAATCACGATAACCTAATTGATGGGCGATTTTTGTCCGGATCTGCACCAACTGGTCATAAATCGTATCAAATTCTGTTTCATGGTCAACAAACCATTGGGTGGTCGCCGCCGTTGCCCGCCGCCGAATATCGCGGTTAGGATCATTGCGCAATTTACCTAATTGACTAATATTGTAAGTCTGACCATCAAATTCAATCTGCGCCGCCGCGATTAAGGTTGAATATTGATTGCTGATTTTATTATTCTCTTGCAATAACGGAATCACTGCGGCAGAAAAAGTTTTGATTTGATTCTCGGCCATTTCAAATAAGGTTTCCGGCAACTCTTGACGCAGGGCCTGACGATAAGGCGAGTCAACCAACGCCTGATAATAGGCAGTGGTGAATTCGTCATATTTGGGACCAAATTCGTTCCAATAATCATTTTCCGCTTCGTAGAATTTATCCAGCGTATTCACACTAAAGCGAATGTAAGCCAACATCTGCTGCGAAACCACATCACTGTTCAATTGGCTGATCGCCAAGGCGGCCTTAACGGCGGTCAAAGGATCGTCGGCGTTCTTCAGCGCGGCGATCAGGGTTTGATACTGTTGGGCCACTTGCTCGTAGTCGGGACGAGCGTATGGCAATTTAGCAAAATCTGTCATAAGCATTAACCTCCTCGTATTCTTTCTTAATTATAAACGACTGGGGAAAGGGGAACAAGAGGCGGATCAACCGAGAATTCGCGTTTGGCCACCTCTGATGCGCTCCTGCAAACCCATGTTCTGATTTGAAAAGTATCGCAGGCGTGGTGGGTGTTGACGCAACCGGCTGGGTCGGCGCATACGTTTCAGTGGTGAAATTGGTCTTGGTAGCCTGGCCGCGGCTTGCGCTGCGAAATTTGGGGTGAGCTCGCTGTGGGCGTCACTTTGAGCTTTTCGGAAGGGCGCCGAAAATCTCAAAGCTGAGCCTTGGTCTAAGTGGCAGAGCCACTAAGACCAATTTCACGGCGATCTCACCCCGAATTTCTCCGCTCCAGCCGCTCAACGTTTTAACAGTCGTTTGAGCACTCACGCCATTGGGCAAGCTATCGTCAATTGATGGAGAACCACGCAAATGACGGCCATGGTTAGTGGTCACCAGCTTTAAATTGGCGACACTGGGACAGTCTGCCTGATGAACCGAGGCAGTTTCTTGATGAATCACCTGAATCGGTCGGCTTTTCAGCTATGGATTGTTACGGAAACTAGTAAAGATGTTCAGCCTACACAAATGTCCCAACCAACTAATCCGAACCCATTGGCATTACCGTACCACCTAAAAAATGGACGATTGTTTTGACCTCTAGCTTGCAAAAGCACTTCGTCAGATCCTTAGCTTTGATTGCAGCTAGGCTCAATCCTGCCTAGCAACCGCATCAGGACATGTGGCTCAACAATGAAATTTGTCTTAGTGGCTTTGCCACTTAGACAAAGACCTGATTTTGAGACAAGCCGCGCACTTTGCGGATTGGCTCAAAACAGCGTCCACTGCGTTCGAACCAGAGTGTGCAGCGCAACGGGCTGACTTCGAGCATTAGCCTAGTGATGACTTTGGAAGCGGGCTTCACTTCCGAAGCCATTACGTAGCTAAGCACAGAAGTCAGTTGCGCGGAGCACGTTTCCAGCCACGACAAACGTCCTGAGGCGGTTGCGTCCCCACTAAACCCACCCACACTCGCAATTAAGCGAAAGATCAAGAACGGTATCTCAGTTTCTAGAATCAATTGACATTGCCGTACCAGCCAAAAAAGTTGCCCATCGTTTTGACCGCTAACTCGCATAACCACTTCGTTCGATATTTCGCTCCGATTGCAGATAAACTCAATTCTGTCCAGCAACCGGCTAGGTCGGTTCGCACTGTTTTGATTTGGGCGGTGGTTTTTTTCGGCCATTATTAAGAAAGTGTGATACCCTTTCAGTAAGCGATTGCATTAGGGAGACAAAATCACCCCCTTTTCGCCGCAAAAGGATTATACTAACTTTAAATAAGTTATTTGGGAGGTCTTGTATCATGACAGCAACAATTAAATCAGGTATCGCCATGGTCAAAGTTCTGGAAGACTGGGGTGTCGATCATATTTACGGTATTCCCGGCGGTTCTTTCAACTCAACGATGGACGCGTTATTCAGTGAACGGGACAAAATCAAGTATATCCAGGTTCGGCATGAAGAAGTCGGCGCGATCGCCGCGGCGGCCGACGCCAAGATCACAGGCAAAATCGGGGTTGCCTTTGGTTCAGCCGGTCCTGGCGCCACCCATTTGTTCAACGGTCTCTATGATGCCAAAATGGATCACGTCCCTGTTTTAGCCTTGGTTGGCCAAGTCGGCGCCGATATCATGAACACCGACTATTTTCAAGAGATGAATGAAAATCCGATGTTCAGTGATGTGGCAGTCTACAACCGCACCGTGATGACGGCGGCTCAACTCCCCCACGTGGTCGATCAGGCGATCAAGCACGCCTACAAAGAACAAGGGGTTGCGGTGGTCACTATCCCGGTCAGCCTCGGTTGGGAAGACATTCCCGATACCTTCGAATCCACCGCCGCAAGTTATCGGGTCAATTACCCGCAACCAGAGGCCAAAGATATCGCGGAGACTTTGCGGCTGATCACCACCGCGAAACACCCCATTCTCTACGTTGGCTTAGGCACAAAAGGCGCCACCGAAGAAATCGAATCTTTCGCGAAAATGTACAAACTACCAATTGCTTCCTCTGCCTTGGCTAAGGGCATCGTCCCTGACAAAAATCCGGCCTACTTAGCTTCCGCTGGACGAGTAGCAACCAAGCCATCTGTTGAAGCGTTACAAAATGCCGATTTGATTTTGTTTGTCGGGAGCGACTATCCTTTCGCCAAGTTCTTCTTTGATCCCAAGGCGACTTTTATTCAAGTCGACATCGACAGCACGAAATTCAGCAAACGTCACCGGACTGATCTGCCGATTTTGGCCGACGCCAAAGCTACCCTGCGCGCTTTAGTTGCCGCAGGTACTGAACAACCTGAAACCGGCTGGTATCGGGCAAACATCGCCAACAACGAGAATTGGCATGACTGGGTCGCGTCCATGGAGCAAGAAACCAAAGCGCCATTACGGCCAGAACCCGTCTTCGCCCAAATCAATCGAATCGCGAAGAAAGACGCGATTTTCAACATCGACGTGGGTAACGTGACCATTGACAGCTTACGTTTTCTGAAAATGAACCCGAAGCAAAAGTTCACCACTTCCGGCTGGTTCGCGACCATGGGCTATGGTCTACCCGCAAGTATCGCCGCGCAACTGAGCTATCCTGATCGGCAAGTCTTCTCGATCAGTGGTGACGGCGGCTTCGCCATGGTCGCCCAGGATCTGGTCACCCAAGCGAAATACCATTTGCCGATCATCAATGTGGTTCTCAGTAACCACGCTTTTGGCTTCATCAAGGCTGAACAAGATGATACCAAGCAAAGTCATTATGGCGTGGACATCGATGACGTTGATTTTGGTAAAGTCGCCGAGGGTTATGGCGTCAAAGGGTTCACCGTCCATAATCATCAAGAGCTGTTGAATGCCTTCAATTTCGCCAAAGATGCCACCGAACCAGTGGTGATCGATGTGAAAATCGCCGATGAACGGCCGTTGCCGGTAGAACAATTGCAACTGGATCCGGAGAAGTTTGATCAGGCGGCGATCGACAAATTCAACGACACTTACCAATCACAAGCTTTGATTCCATTTAGCAAGTTCCTCCAGGACTACGAAAAATAGTTTTTTCGACTTGCATGCGCTCTGATCACTGATCAGGGCGTTTTTTTGTTGGTGGATTGTCTGGCTTACTTCTAAAGCATGATGCCCGCGGCTTGCGCTGCGCGTGGTGTTGGTGGTGGGCAAGTGTGGTAGTGCTCCAGGTCGGGTTGGGGGTGGTGGAACGCGGCGGGCACGATTTTGAGCTTTTCGGAAACCCACCGAAAATCTCAAAACTCGGCCTTATTCTAGGCGGCAAAGCCGCCAAGAATAATATCGCGGCTGACTCACCCCCAGCCCGACCTTCCGCCAGACGAACAAACAGCCCACCAACGCCAGAGTGCGGAACACAACGGGTTGACTTTGAGCATTAACCTAGCCAGGATTTTGGAAGCGGTTTTCGCTTCCGGAAGCCTGGCGTAGTTAAGCGCAGAAGTCAGTTGTGTGGAGCACGTTTCAACGCCACGCTCCGCTCCAGCCGCTCAACGTTTTAACAACCGTTTGAGCACTCACGCCAATTAGTAAGCTGTGGCAAGCTTATAAGGATCCACGTCATTGACGACCATGGTTAGTGGTCACAAGCTTTAACTTGGCAACACCAGAGCAGCCCATCTGATGAACAGACCTGGTTCTCAGCGAATCAACTGAATCGGTCAGCTTTACCTATGAATTGTTATGGAAACAAGTAGAGATGTTCAAATGCCCCGACCTCATAATCCAAATCAGTAGTCATTCCGTACCACACCAAAAAAAGGAGTTGTTTTGACCTCTAGTTTGCAAAAGCGCTTCGTCAGATATCCAGCTTCGATTACAGATAAGCTCGATTCCGCCTAGCAACCGGGTCGGGCCATGCGGCTCAGCAGTGAAATTATTCTTTGCGGCTTGGCCGCTTAGAATAAGGCTCGATTTTGAGACAAGCCGCGGTTTTCGGATTGGCTCAAAACGACGCCCACTGCGTTCCAGACGCACAAATGGCCCGACCCGGTTGCGTCCCCATCCAAACCCACCATACCTGCAATCAAGCGCAGGTTTAAGAATAGGAGCCGGACAGTTTCCAAACGATGCCCCGAAATTGGTTCGGCTTTCATTTATCAGATGATTGCGGTACCATGACATTAGAATTGAATGATCGTTGAAAGGGGTATTTTGATGAAAACATATACTGATTATTTTTTCGATGAACCTGCATTCAACACCCATGACGGGGGTTATGTCCCATTAGAAACTTCGAAGACGGCGCCGCAGCCGTTGCGGATCCCGGAACTGTTGCAACCTGATCGTGTTGAAGGAAACGATGTTTATTACACGATCACGGCGCAAACTGGTTCGGTCCAGATGCTGCCAGGCGAACCGACTAAAACTTGGGGTTTCAATGCCCCTTTCTTAGGACAAACGGCTGTTTTCCAAAATGGCCAAACGATTCATTTACACCTGGTCAATCATTTGCCGGAATTGACCACATTTCACTGGCACGGGCTTGATATTCCTGGCCCAATCGAGGACGGCGGTTGTCACGCGCCCGTTTATCCTGATGGTAGTCGGGATGTGGCCTTTAAGGTTCAACAGATGGCGTCAACGAATTGGTTACATGCCCATCCTTGCCCGGAAACGGCGGCGCAAGTTTATCATGGGTTAGCAGCAATGGCGATCGTTCAAGACGCCCACGAGGCCAGTTTGCCGCTTCCTCGTGATTATGGTGTGGACGATATTCCCGTTATTTTGCAGGATCGGCGTTTCCATGAAGATAATCAGTGGGATTATCGGGCGGATTACGATCCGGATGGGGTCCAAGGGCCAACTGCGCTGGTCAACGGGACAGTCAACCCCTATTTCAATGTTACGACACAAAAGGTGCGGCTGCGGATTCTCGATGGTGCCAATCGGCGGGAGTGGCGGCTCCATTTGAGTGATGACCTGCCACTGGTCCAAATTGCTGGTGACGCGAGTCTGTTACCGGAACCGGTCGCGCTGACTCATGTGATGATCACTTGCGCGGAACGGCAGGAATTCGTCGTTGATTTCGGTCAATATCAACCAGGTGATGAGGTGACGCTTTACTCTGACGAAACCCCCTTGCTGACTTTCCGGATCCAAAACTTTCAGCCCGACTCACGGCCATTGCCGGAACATTTGCTTGATCTAGCCGTCCCAGAGGCTGATCCAGAAATGCCGATCAAAAAAGTTGTTTTGTCTGGCATGGATGAAGCGGTGATGATCGATGGGACGAAATTTGTGATGGATCGGATCGACTATCGCATGCCTTGGCATAAGTGTCAGATTTGGGATATTGAGAATACCAATGATGAAATGGGCGGCATGATCCATCCCTTCCATATGCACGGCACGGGCTTCAAGGTGATCTCCCGCAATGGTCACGCCCCCTATCCTAACGAAACTGGGCTCAAAGATGTGGTCAGCTTGAATCCGGGGGAACACGTGCAAATCAAGGTTTGGTTCAATGTAACTGGCGTCTTTATGTATCACTGCCATATCTTGGAACATGAAGATGGTGGCATGATGGCGCAACTGGAGGTCTTCGATCCAGAAAAGCCAGCAGTTCAATACGATCTAATGGACCATCACAAGATGATGCAGGCTTTCGCAGACGAACGTGGTGTTGAAATGAAGGATCTGTGGCTCGGTGGCATGGGTTCCTACGAGCAAATGAAGATGCACATGTAATTTCTCGCAATCATTCGGCCTGAGGAAACCCACGCTTCCTTGAATCAAGGCTCACCCTTGCCTGGTTGACGCGCGAGGCTGTGCCCAAACAAATAAAAACCTGGAGTTGCGGTCAACATCGCAGTCCAGGTTTTATTTTTTGCTTACTTCTCTGTTTTATTTACCAAACGGATGTGCTTAAAGCCAACAACCGTTTTATTTTGGAGATCAGCTACAACTTCTTTGTACTGATCATCGAAGCTATCGATCGAAACTAAGGCCGAATTTTCGTAAACCTTTGTAATCGTTCCTTTAAAGCTCAGGGGGACGTCTTGACTCTTGCGTACGCTGATCTTCTCGCCGATTGCTAATTCTGAACCTGTTACCACGTCAACACCAACTTCCTTTTACCATTACAATAAATCGTTTAATGTTATATCATGTTTCATAGATAAACACAATGGTTCTGCGCAGAAATTGTCATTATTCCGCTTTCAACTTAACATTTGGGCGTGGCCAACGCGGCAGCTGGTTGATGCGGTCTAGCTCTGCGGGAAGCATTTGTTGATTGCGCAACACTAAATTGAACAAAGGTAGGTCAAACAAATGGAGAAAGATTTAGCGATCCAACGTGCGCAAATGCGCGGCGGCGCCATGTACAACGATTTACGTCCTGAATTGGTTCAGGCGCGGGCGGACGCCGTGCTGAAAACCAACGCCTATAATCAAAGCATTGGTCAACCGGCGGCGACGCGGCAGGCGCTCTTGAAGCAGCTCTTGAAGCAGGTGGGACCTGACGCCTTCTTTGAGCCTAACTTCCGCTGCGAATTTGGCGATAATATCCGCGTGGGAGCGAACTTCTACGCGAATTTCGATTGCATTATGTTGGATGGCGCCGCAATCACGATTGGCGATCATGTTCTGTTCGGACCCCGGGTCAGCCTCTACACCTCTAACCACGCTAGCAACGCTCAGGAACGCGTTGCTGGCGCTTGCTACGCCAAACCAATCACGATTGGTGATCACGTCTGGCTCGGTGGCGGGGTGACCGTTAATCCCGGAGTGACCATTGGCGCCAACACCATCGTCGGTTCTGGCAGTGTCGTAACCAAAGATCTGCCGGCTAATGTGATCGCGGTGGGTAATCCCGCCCGTGTTTTACGCGCGATTACCGCGGCTGATCGCAGCGGCTACGATCCCGAAATTGATTAACCCACTGCATCAAACAGCACCCTGACAAATTATCAGGGTGCTGTTTTGTTGTTGAATCCCCGCAAATCAGGCGGGAGCGAATTGACTTTGGTACAGTTGCGCGTAATAACCTTGGGCCGCCAACAATTCTTGGTGCGTCCCCTGCTCAATCACTTGCCCATGATCCATCACCAAAATCAAATCGGCTTGGCGAATCGTTGAAAGCCGGTGGGCGATCACGAAACTCGTGCGGCCGGCAGTCAACTTGTTAAAAGCTTGTTGGATCTTGGCCTCGGTATAGGTGTCAATATTGCTGGTGGCCTCATCCAAAATCAACATTGGCGGATTAGCCAACATCACCCGCGCGATCGTCAACAATTGGCGCTGCCCTACCGATAAGCTATCCGTCGCCGCTTGCAACGGCGTTTCGTAACCTTGAGGCAACTGGTCAATGAATTCGGCGACCCCACTTTCAGTCGCGACTCGTTTGATTTCCGCCAAACTGGCCTCCGGTTTACCGAAGGCAATGTTCTCGCGGATCGTCCCGGCAAACAGCCAGGTATCCTGAAGAACGAGTCCAAATTGTTGCCGCAGATTTTGCCGCGTCAACTGGCGAATATCAACGCCATCTAACGTGATCTGGCCCGCTGTCACATCATAGAAACGCATCAATAAGTTGACTAGCGTGGTTTTCCCGGCGCCGGTTTGACCGACGATCGCCACTTGCTGACCTGGACGCACCTGCAAGCTCAGGTCCGTGATCAAACGTTGGGTGGGCTCATAACTAAAGGCCACGTGATTGAAAGCCACCGCTCCTTGCACATGTTCGATCTTTTTGGCCGGAGTTGGGTCCGGGATTTCCTCGGTTAAATCAATAATCTTGAAGATCCGTTTCGCCGAAGCATAGGCGGACTGAAATTGGCTGGTCAAACTGGTAAAATCACTAAACGGCTTACCGAAAATCGTCGCGAAAATCAGGAAGCTAGAGATCTCACCCACACTGATCTGGCCGCTGATCACCCGTAAGCCACCGACCATGCCAATGATGGCGTACATGATATTGTTGATGGCCCGCGCTGACGGATTAGCAAAGGAGGAAATGAACTGAGATTTGAAGCCCGTGCGATACAACTGCTGGTTCAGCTCCTCGAAATGAGCGCGACTAGGTACTTCTTGCTGGAACGCCTGGGCGATTTTCAAACCGGAGATTGTTTCTTCGGCGTAACCATTCAGCGTGCCTAAATCATCCGCTTGTTCTTTGAAATAGCCTTGCGAGCGAGTGGTGATCACTCTCGTGGTAATGAATGACAAGGGCGCGGTGATCAACACCATTAGCGCCATCACCCAATCCAGACGCACCATAATAATCACGGCGCCAATAATTGTAAAAATCGCCTGCAAGGTCGTCAACAGACCTTGTAACACCCCATCCGAAATCACTTCCACATCGTTTACGAAGCGACTGGTCACATCTCCATGGGGATTGGTATCAAAGAAACGCAATGGCAAGGAACTGATTTTGGCAAAAAGTTGCCGCCGAATTTGATTGACCCCAGCGTAAGCCACCGTATTTGAGAACCAAGTCGCCAACCACAGAAACAGGTTACTGGCCAAATACAAGCCTAATAATAGCAACAGGTCTTGATCAAGCCGGGCGAAATCAACCTGCCCGCGACCTAGCAACTGGTCAATGGTTTGCCCCACCAGGACTGGCGCAATCAAAGTGCCGATAACCGCGCCAATCGTTAGGACAGCCGCGGCGCTGAACAAATATCTTTTCTGATCGAAGTAACCTAATAAACGCTTAAAGATCGGCATGTGGGTCACCTACCTTATCTTGATCTAATTGACTGGCCACTAATTCTTGATAAAACTGATTAGTCGCCAATAATGCCTCATGGGTATCAAAACCGACAAGCCGGCCATTGCGCAGGACCAGCACACGATCGCAATGGGCGACGGTGCCGATTCGCTGAGTCACCAACAGGGTGTTCTTTTGCCAATTCTGCTGGCGCAGATCACGTAAGAAGTTGGCCTCGGTCAAATAATCCAGCGCGCTGGTAGCATCGTCTAATAACAAGAACGGGGCTTGTTTGACCAAAGCCCGGGCGATCGTCAACCGTTGCTTTTGTCCACCAGAGAAATTGCGACCACCCCGCTCTACCGGCGCGTCTAAGCCGGCCGGCAGCGCCTGGACGAATTCGGCTGCTTGCGCCGTGGTCAACGCTTGCCACAATTGCTTTTCAGTCGCTTGCGGCGCGCCCCACTGCAAGTTACTGCGAATCGTTCCGGTAAAGAGCATCGTCTCTTGGGGCACCAGCGCAAACAGCCCCCGTAACTGACCCAGTGGAATTGTCTGGGCGTCCTGTCCGAACAGGCTGATTTTCCCACTGGTTGGCCGGTAAAAACGAGGCAACAAATTCAGTAGTGTGGATTTGCCTGCTCCAGTCCCACCAATAATGCCAATGGTCTCCCCTTGGTTCAGCGCGAAACTCAGTGTTTGCAAGATTGCCGCGCCCCGTTGGCCATGGCTATCAGGAAAGTAGAATTGAACCTGATCCAAAGCAATCGTGCTCGCGGTGGAGGTGTCCAGGTTAATTTTGTCAGTGGTGGTGGCGTCTTCACTGACGGCCATTTCCAAGATTTCGTTGACCCGCTCACCGGACGCCATCGCCTTGGTCATCAGAATCACCAAATTTGATAGCATCAGAATCGCCGCCAAAATCATATTGACATAGTTGATCAAGGCCAGCACAGTCCCTTGCGCTAGGCTCCCGGAATTGACCCGCGGGCCACTGAACCACAAAATGACCACGATCATCAAATTAACCACCAACCCGGTCAAAGGATTATACAAGGCAGACAAGCGCCCAATGCGCAAGCCCGTGGCGGTGATATCATCATTGGCCTGATGAAATTTATGAGCTTCCATTTTCATTTTGGTAAAGGCCCGAATCACGCGCACGCCGCTTAGATTCTCCTTGACCACGGCTGAGAGCTGATCCAATTGATGTTGATAACGGCGATATAACGGTGACATCCGAGTAGTCAGCCAGTAGACGACCCCGCCTAATACAGGCGTCGCCACCAGTAATACCAGGGCCAAGCGCCAATCCAAAATAAAGGCCATCAACAATGACCCTAAGATCATAAACGGCGCCCGCGAAACTTGTCGGATCATCATCGCCGTCCAAACTTGCAACTGATTGACATCATTGGTCAGCCGCGTCGTCAACGTGGCCGTCCCAAATTGATCTTGTTGTTGATAGGATAGCCCACTGATTTTCTTAAAAAGATCACGACGCAGATCCGTCCCAAATCCTTGGGCGGACCGGGCAGCGAAATACTGACAAACCGACGCTGAGCCAAAGCCCAAAACAGCGATCGCCATCATCAGCAGCCCATAATGCCAAACAAACCGCGAATCCCGCTGTTTGACCCCTTGATCAACAATGATCGCCATCAAGCTTGGCAACATCAGCTCACAAATCACTTCAATGAACTTAAAACAAGCACCCAGGATCGCTTGGCGACGATAAGGTCCCAGATACCCGCGCAATTTCCACACAAAGATTCCTCCCTAATAGCAGCTAACTCGTATACTCATCTTACCGCGCCCACCAGTAAAAAAAAAGACTTCGCCCCATAACCACACCGTTATTCCCCTAAAACCAAGTCCACACTCCGGCTAAAGAAGTGAGGCAACTGCGACTTTTGGCGGACGACAGTGACCGCGAATTCAACGATAATTAAAATAGTAATAAGAAATCAAGAGTGTGAGCCACCCCGGGTAGCTTCCGAGCATTAACCTAGCCAGGATTTTGGCGGCTGGGCTCGGCCGCCAGAAGCCTGGCGTAGTTAAGCGCAAGAAGCTGGGGTGGCGAACACGTTTCAAAAAAAGGAGCCCACCATGTTCAAGCGACAGCTACCAATTGGCATCTCGATACTCTCGCTAACCAGTATCGGCGTGTTGTTAAGTACGAATGAAAATATTGGCTTGATCACCCTAGTTAAACGAATTCCTCGTTTCTGGTTGGTCTTCCTTTTAATTCTCTTGGTCATCCTCTCGTTGATCATCGGCTATGCCTGGTGGCGCCTGCCGCAAATCGTTGGGAAAATTGCTTTGATTAGTTTGATGGTGTTGTTCATCGCCACCATTATCGGCGCGTTACTGCAAACCGATCAGCGCCGGACGTTAAGCCTGATCGTTAGTGCTTCGATCGGTCTGATCACTACCGCGACAAGTCTGGTTGGCCTTCATCAACAGGCAAGTTTCGAATTAAATAAATAAGTCTGACTTTTCTCGCTTCCATAACGTCACACCTTTGCCGGCAAACAATTGTTTGCCGGTCTTTTCCTGCTATTGATGACACTGACCTCATGGCCTCCAAGCGCAGGGTCAGCCGGCTTAGCAGGTCACCGCGCACTTCAAGACTAATCGTGCTAAAATAAGGATTAGCTTCTCGCAAGCAAAGTTTATTTGGGGGTCCCGGTAGATGAGCAAGACAAAGAAACACAGGCGCTTATTTCCTAGTATTCGCTTTTGGTCAGCCAGTAATCATTTGTTTTGGCGTTATTGGCCGCAAATTCTGATTTTCTCCGTTTTACTTAACTTTTTCGTCAGCCTATTGGTCATGTCAATGCGCCAGCTGACCGGCTGGCTCTTGATCAAATTTAACGTGGCTTATTTATCATACACGAATCTTGTTAGCGTCGCGTTTCAACATCCCTGGTTGCTGGTGACTCTGTTGCTACTCTTGGTGGTGATCCTGGCGCTAGTTTATTGGCAATTCACGATTTTCATTCTTTTCGTCAACGACCTGAGCCAAGACCAACGCCCGCATTTTCGCCGACTACTCCGCCGCGCTGGCCACAAATTCAAATTGTTGAATTTTAAAACATTTCTCTTTCTAACCTTGTTCTTCATCTTAATGTTGCCAGTGCTGAGCAGTTTCTTCTCGACGCCTTTGCTGGGTAAAGTCGTGATTCCTGATTTCATTATGGCCTTCATCGATGTGCATCTGTGGTATCCCTGGATCATCGCCGCGCTCTACTTGGTCAGTCTTTATTTAGGATTACGCTATCTGTACGTCTTGCCCCTAATGGTGCTATACGATGAGCCGATCACCCAGGCGCGTAAACATAGCTGGGACCTGACCCGAAAAAATAATTGGCGCAACTTCCGCAAAGGCGCGGTCAGTTTGCTTTTTGCCAGCGCCTTGTTTGGCCTGCTCAACAGCCTCTTATTTTGGCTTCAATCGGCGTTCGACCTGACCGATTTCGCTTTCGTGGGCGCCAATTTGACCATGTTGTTGACCGCGCTAGTGACTTTGCTATTTGGGAGCTACACCACGATGATCCTGTTATTGTTGATGCAGCCAGCGCTACCGCGACCACTGCCACCAACTGAACAACCGCACCATCCCCACTTTTGGCGTTACTTGACGGCCACGGTGTGTGGTGCCTACCTGTTGACCTTGGGACTTTTCAATTATGGCTACCTGAAAGATCTGACCAGTACCCAGCCATTGGTGATCTCACACCGCGGCGTTGATGGTGGCAATGGCGTCCAGAACACAATTCCCGCATTGGTCAAAACTGCCCAACAGAAACCTGATTTTATCGAGATGGATGTTCAGGAAACTAAAGATGGCCAGTACATCTGCTTTCACGATCCAACTTTGCGGGTTTTAGCGGGCCGGCGGGAGCGCCCCCAGGACCTTACTTTGGCGCAATTACAACGGATCACCGTGAAAGAAAACGGTCATAGCGCTAAAATCCCTAGTTTCGATGATTACCTGGCTCAAGCGACACGACTGGATCAGAAGTTATTGATCGAGTACAAGGTCTCCCCTAAGGACAGCCCCAACGCCGTCAAAAATTTCATCAACCGTTATCGCAATCGCATCAAAGAAAATCAGGGTCAAGTCCAATCACTGGATTATCAGGCGGTCGCCACCGTCAAAGCCGAATCGGCGGCCACTTTCACCGCCTACATCATGCCTTATAATTTTGCTTTTCCTAACACCGACATGAACGCTTATGCAATGGAAGTGACAACCTTGAACAGCACGTTCGTTGACCAAGCCCACGCGCGTAAACAACTGGTTTATAGTTGGGATGTGAATGACATCAGCACCTTGAATCGGATGATGTATTTCAACGTGGATGGGGTCATCACTGATCGATTGTCAGACATGCGCCAGCACCTCCACGATAACCAACAACAACCTCAATATGCTTCATTAATGAGTAATTACCGCGATATTGCCAACCTGCTGTGGAATGACTAGTAACCTCGTACTAACCAGGCCGCTCGCCATCTGCCCCAACCAATTAGACCGTGCCGGGGGCAATCACAATAACTTAACAGCGTGAACGCACGCAAGCCAGATTATAGTCATTATAATCTGGCTTGTGCTATAGTAGGAGTATCTTGAACAGAAGAGGTAAGCATAATGAGTATCATCGAATTACAGAATGTTAGTTACGCGGATGGTGACCAAACAATCATCCACCACGTTGATCTCAGCGTGAGCGCCGGCGATTCTTTGACGATCAGCGGACCTTCAGGCTGTGGTAAAAGCACTTTATTGAAATTAATAGCTTCCTTGATCTCGCCAACCAGCGGGACGATCAGCTTTAATGGCAAAAATCAAACGACGTATGACTATCCCACTTATCGCCAGCAAGTCTCCTACTGCTTCCAGCAGCCAACCCTATTTGACAACAGTGTGCGGGACAATCTCAAGTTGCCTTTCCAAATTAGGTCGGTTCCTTTTGACGAAGCCAGAATCAGCGCCTTGCTGGAATTAGTGGACCTGCCCTTAACATTCCTCGATAAGAAGGTCATCGATTTATCCGGCGGTGAGAAACAACGGATCGCCTTGATTCGTAATCTGGTTTTTCCGCCGCAAGTGCTGCTGCTCGATGAGGTTACTGTCGGCTTGGATACCCGCAGCAAAACCATCGTCCAAGCGCTGATCAAGAATGTTCAAGAACAAACCACCACCGTGATTCAAGTCACTCATGATGAAACCGAAATCGCGGCGGCGACTCACTTAATCGAAATGCGTCAGGGGGCATTACTGAAATGAATCAATTATTAGTCAACAACGTCACCTTAGTGTTCGCTTTTGCGCTGGTGCTGGTCGCCATGCTGATCAGCTATCGGGAAAAGCTGGGGCTTAATAAGGATATTCTAATCAGTATTCTCCGCGCCATTATTCAATTGACCCTGATTGGGTACGTGCTCAAATATATTTTTAAGATCAACAATGTTTTCTTAACGATCTTGATGTGTCTTTTCATTATTTTCAACGCGGCCTGGAATGCCTACAAACGCAATCCGAACAAGAACCGGAACTACTGGGAGACCTTCGCGGCCCTGTTTATTAGCACCACGGTGACACTGGGGATCATCATGTTGACCGGCTCGCTGAAATTTATTCCTTCACAAGTGATTCCGATCACCGGGATGATCGCCAGCAATTCCATGGTGGCCGTTGGTCTTTGTTATCGCAATCTCCAAAGTCAATTTCGCGACCAGCGTCAACAAATCTTAGAAAAACTAGCCCTGGGCGCCCCAATCAAGCTGGCCGCAATCACAATTTTACGAGAAAGTATCAAAACTGCGATGCAGCCGACCATCGACTCGGCTAAAACCATGGGCCTGGTTAGCCTACCTGGGATGATGTCCGGTCTGATTTTCGCCGGTGTTGACCCAGTCAGCGCGATCCGTTACCAAATTCTCGTCACCTTCATGTTGCTGTCAACCACCAGCTTGGGCGCGATCATCGCCGGCTACTTGGCTTACCGACGTTATTTCAACAAGCGCCAACAACTGCTCACACAAGAATAGCCCATCAAAAAACGTGTCACACCAAAGCAAACTGGTGTAACACGTTTTCTCTTTTCAGCGACTGTAAATCTCGTCACGGCGACGCGATCCGATTCTAACCCAAGTTGCCAACTAACCATTTCCGCTTGTAGCGAAAATCAGTCAACAATTGGTCACTGTTCCAATGATTAACAACCATCGCGGTTAAAGAGTCAATAATAATTTCCAAAATGAAGTAAAGAAAGCTGATCATCTCGTTATCATCGCGAATATTGAACTGGTTTTTACGGATCACGGCAATAACTCGATCCACAAATGCCGTAGTCTTGCCCGGACTGATCTCACGGACCGCCAATTCAGCATTGGAACGAGTCAATAAATTGATTCGTCGCCAATAACGAGTGTTCGGCTTTAACTGACCACACTTGGCTAAATAATGCTCGATGCCCACGAAGAAATCCTCCTGATTGTCATCAATGCAACGCAAAATATCATGACGAATGATTTTTGCGTTTTGGGCCAAGGTATAATGATAAGCGTCGTTTAAATCCTCGAAATACTTATAGAAAGCGCCTCGTGACATTTCCATCCGTTCAACGATCTCTGTGACCTTGACTTGGCTAACAGGCCGATTGTAGAAGATTTCCAACAAAAGCTGTTCAATCTCTTTCTGCCGGGTCGGGGGTAAATTCAAAAACGTTTCTTTCGGCAAAATATGACCTCCTTGAGGGTGACAAATTGTTACTCTAAAATTGATTATACCAATCTAGGTAATGTTTGTCACGCTTCGCGGCAGCGGCTTGCGCTGTCGGTTTGCAGATATGGTGGTGCACTAAATGGGCAAAAGTAGGTTAGCCGCAGCTTGCGCTGCGAAATTCGGGGTGAGCTCGCTGTGGGCGCTGTTTTGAGCCAATCCGCAAAGTGCGCGGCTTGTCTCAAAATCAGGCCTTGACCTAAGCGGTAAACCGCTAAGGTCAATTTCACGGCGATCTCACCCCGAATTTCTCCGCTCCAGCCGCTCAACGTTTTAACAGCCGTTTGAGCACTCACGCCATTTTGCAAGCTATCGCCAATTGATGGGGAGCCACGCCATTGACGACCGTGGTTAGTGGTCACAAGCTTTAAATTGGTGACACCAGCGCAGTCAGCTTGATGAACTGAGGCAAGTTCTGGATGAATCGGCTAATTCGGTCGGTATCCTAGCAAGGATTGTTGACGGAACTGGTAAAGGTTTCTAGCCTACGCAAGCTGTACCAACCAGCTATAATCCGCATCAGTTGATATTGCCGTACCACCAAAAAAGGGGCGATTGTTTTTACCTCTTACTTGCAAAAGCACTTCGTCAGATACCCATCTTTGATTGCAGATAGGCTCGATTTTGTTTAGCAACCGGCTGGGACTGCGCGGCTCAGTGGTGAAATTGTCCTTGGCGGCTTGGCCGCTTAGGACAAGGCTCGATTTGAAGACAAGCCGCCGGGCTTGCGGATTGGCTTCAAACGATGCCCACCACGTTCCAACCAGAGTGTGCAGCGCAACGGGTTGACTTCGAGCATTAGCCTAGCAATTGTTTTGGAAGCCGCACTTTGCTTCCGGAACAATTGCGTAGCTAAGCACAGAAGTCAGTTGCGCGGAACACGTTTCCAGCCGCACAAATGGCCCGACCCGGTTGCGCTCACGGGCAACACCCGCCTAACCCTGCAATCAGGCAACGATTCGACAATAGGAATCAACGTAAAAAATAGGTGACAACTGAATTTCACAGTTATCACCTGTTTTTGATTGGCTACTCGCTTAATGGTAGGCATTTAGTGCCTGCAGAAACTTACTGAACCACGGTCCAATCATGGATTGTTTTCCCATCGGCGTCCTTCAAGACGAGCCAGCTATTGGTGCCTGCGAAGTAGAGAAAGAGGCCGACTTCATTGACGCTTTTCAAGACGATGTCACTGGTGGTCACAAAGTCTTGAAATTGGTCTTGATGTTCTTGGCGGAGTTGCTGGGCAAAGCGCGCGGAGAAGCCGAGATCACCATTGCGATTCAACGGCGCTTCAGCTTTCATGACGGCGCCCTTAACAATGACCATCTCGTCACGTTTCCGCCAAATCACGGTGGCCTTGGCGCCATCATGATCCACCTTAAAGGTCAACGCGGCCACGTCTTTACTCCAGCGATGCCGCGCTTTACCACCTTTAGCGCCTGTCGGCTTGCCAACGAGGGGTTGTTCCGAGGCAACAATTCTCAGATCGGCGCGCAAGCCTAGCTGTTGCAGCAAAGTTCGGATCGTTTCCAGATATGCCAACAAGGTTGCTGACAAAGGCCGCTCATCTCCGAGACCGGTCAGCTGCCATTGCCAATATGCCTGAACCGCCGCCACTTCGATCGCACCACCTGCTAGTAGCTGGACACAGACTTGATTAGGCGCCAACGGAGCTGATTCCGGCATGACCGCCTGCAATTGACCTTGATCATAAAGTAAGACGACACCAGCATTTGGTATTGTGCCAGTTGTTTGGAAAATAACTTGGCCTTGATCACCGCTCAGCGTTAAAGCTAAGTTTGTCTCAGTTAACACACCAGAAAGTTCAACTTTCAATCAAACCACTCCATCCTCTTTTTGCCTATTTCTCATTTGACTCATCAATCAGTTACTTAGATTGTGCCCTACCGAATTTAGAAATGCAAGCGTTTTTTCTCATAAAGTATGCCCTGCGCTAAACAACCGGGTTTGGCGACCTGTCATGGCGTGCGCCCATCCGCAGTGATCGCTTGAACACTCCGAAAAGATACGCTAATAAACCAGAGGTAAAAATTAATCGTTAACAGATCGGCGTCAGCCAGCCATGCGAAAATCGCTACGGCGAAACCGCTTCTTGGGATTAGGTAGTACGCAAATTACCACGAAATCGAGCTTTTCGCGACGTTACACGACCGCGTAACGTCGATATAACGCGGGTTGATAAGAACCAAATGCTTTCGCTTGAGCCGGGAGTCCTGCTATTATTGCTTAACTTTTGACCGGCAGAGGCAATCGGCCGATTCCAAATGAGCCCGTCGGCCACGGTTCCTACGCTTAGCCACAAGAAAGGGTGAATCTGCCGCGCCCCTCCGAGCGTTATAGCGGCGTTACACCTTCACCGCAGCGCCAACGATGGCACAATCGTAGTGGCCTACTAGTTGCTGCAATATATCGGGCCACGACCACTGACCACACAACAAGTTGCATCCGCTCCTTGTGCTAATTTCTTGAATCGGCCGTTCGTCCTTTTAGCAAAACGCCGTTATATAACGTCGATTTCCGACAGCAAACTCTTTAATGATTCGTCTGCTTATGCTATGCTTGGCAGACAAAAGGAGGAATATTCATGACAATCGGGACCCAGATCGCGAACGCGCGTCAAGCAAAATGCTGGAGTCAAGCCGAACTTGCTCACAAGATTGGTGTGACAAGCAGCTTAGTCCAGGCCTGGGAAGGTGGCCAGCAAGTGCCCACTGCCGCCCAACGCCAAGCACTGGAGCAATTATTGGCACTCTCCCTAAACCAGGATCGGCGAGCTGGGATCGATGATCCGCACGCCGAAACTTCACGTTCCACGCGTTTCTTACTCAAACTTTTTCTAATTGGCGTGCCGGGCTTTTTCCTGATTGCCATTCTGATTCCCGTCGTTATGTTGACGGCAGGTGACCGTTACACACTTAGTTCTGTCAGCCTCGTTGTCACTGTGAGTGTGCTGATCCTTGCCGCTCTGATTTTGCTAGCGCTACGTTTCCACCAGGCAATCCGCCGTTTTCTAACTCGGCATCTGAAAAAACGGGATTCCAACGACTGACAGTTGCAGCGCCCGTAAAGACCGAACCCGAGCTTACGACATACCGTGATTTTTCTATGAAATTTCGTAATTGTCAAATAAATTTGCTACTAAAATCGACGAATTATCGCTATGATTTTGACTGAGGAGTGAGTCGTCAACCACCCGTGACTAAAGTCACAGGCTTGTGAGAGCATCGCCTAACGGCGACACGACCACAATTTGCTTAGATACAGCCATCGCCTGCAAGCAGGTCTTACGTGCTAATTACCAAAGCCTTTAGAGTCCGCAGGTTGCCAGACGGACTGTGATTCTTAGTTAAGGGCTAA
>NZ_BAAABI010000010.1:0-83154 GCF_054785215.1 Lapidilactobacillus salsurivasis
TTAGCCCTTAACTAAGAATCACAGTCCGTCTGGCAACCTGCGGACTCTAAAGGCTTTGGTAATTAGCACGTAAGACCTGCTTGCAGGCGATGGCTGTATCTAAGCAAATTGTGGTCGTGTCGCCGTTAGGCGATGCTCTCACAAGCCTGTGACATTAGTCGCGGGTGGTTGACTAATGTCACAAAATTATAGTCAAGGAAATAATAAATTGTGAACAAAGATTTGCTGAATTAAGCCAAGCGTGTTCCTGAATGGTTGAACTACCGATGTACAGGTGGTAGGGCCCTTGGTGATTTTATTGCGTGGCAATGGGCGTCACCACATCACCAATAAATTAAGACGATAGGTTTTCGAATTTGTTACAGAAGAAGGCCAAGGCACAATTCTAGTTTCAAAAATAGAAGCCTCAAAATTCCGAAATTTTTAGAATTTTGGGGCTTTTTATGTACCAAAAAAATCTGTCCAAGATAGCAACGACATTGACAGGACGACAAATGTTAGATTTGCTATACTCAATCTTGAAAGAGTGCGAACCGACCCGGGTAGCTCCTGAGCATTAGCCTAGCAACTATTTTGGAGGCTGGTCTGTGCCTCCGGAATAGATGCGTAGCTAAGCGCAGGGAGCTGGGTCGGTGAGCACGTTTAAAAGAGAGTGCGGAACGCAACGGTTTGACTTCGAGCATTAGCCTAGCTATGGATTTGGAAGCTGTACTTTGCTTCCGGAGCCATAGCGTAGCTAAGCGGAAAAGTCAGTTGCGCGTAGCACGTTTTGAAAGAGAGTGCGGAGCGAGCCGGGTTGCTTTTGAGCATTAGCCTAGCAAGGATTTTGGAAGCCGCACTTTGCTTTCGGAAGCCTTGCGTAGCTAAGCGCAGAAAGCAGGCTCGCGCAGCACGTTTCAAACAGAAAGCGCAGAGAACGCATTTAGAAAGGTGGTCGGGATTTGAATATGATCAAGCAATTCAACGCCGCGATGGCTTATGTTGAAGCGAATTTGACACGGGAGCTCGACTCGGAACAAATCGCGCGGATCGCGGGCTGTTCTGAGTATCATTTTCGCCGGATGTTTTCCTTTATGGCGGGCATGCCTTTAGGTGAGTACATTCGCCGGCGCAAATTGGCCCTTGCGGCTGAAGTTTTGAGTTCCACGAACAAAAAAGTGAGCGATGTGGCTTATGATTTTGGTTACGAAACGCCGGAATCTTTCAGTAAGGCGTTTCAGAAAGTTCACGGCGTCAACCCATCACAAATGAAACGCGCTGATGCCAGTTTTAAAAATCTTTTGCCACTGACTTTCCAATTAACGATCAAAGGAGGAACAACCATGGATTATCGGATTGTTCAAAAAGAGCCGTTTCAGATCGTCGGCTTTAAAAAACGGATCACCTTGCAATATAACGGGGTCAACCATCAAATCGAGGCCTTGACCGCCCGCTTGACGCCGAAGATCATCGCGGAGCTCAAGTCATTTTGTGATCTGGAGCCGCGGGGGATGCTGAATGTTTCGGCGAACTTTGCTGGCGATCGCAGCGAAGGGTCTGAGTTGGATCAATATTTAGGTGTCGCCACCACGCAGGCCGTGCCAGCTGATTACGATATTTTAGCCGTCCCGGCGGCAACTTGGGTCGTTTTCAATGTGGTGGGCAAGTTTCCTGAAGCCTTGCAAGCGACATGGGCGCAAATTTATAGCGAGTGGTTCCCCACCACAGATTATCAATTGACAGGTGGGCCAGAAATGTTGTGGAATGAGGCTCCGGATACAACCAAGCCTGATTATCACAGCCAAATCTGGATCCCCGTGCAGAAAAAATAATGCCGTTGTCGCTCCGTCAAAGTGCTTTCGTAAGGATCATGGGTAAAATAAGACGAGTGGAGCGCGTCAACAGATCGTTTTGGCTCAATGAAGGAAGACGAGAGTGAGTGCCATTCACTTTTCGCCTTCTTTTTCAATTTTGGTAGCAACGCAGTCGTCCTCGGTAGTGACAAGATAAATCGCAGAGGATCAGCGGCGTCTGCAAAGACTGAGCTATCTTCAGCAAAAATCGTCATCCGGTCCAGCGTTCACGAGCCCGTCCCTAACGCCCAGGTGTCTGAGAGCAAATGCGACTTTCCCCAGCTGGTGATTTCACGTATAATGAATAGGCTAAGGAAAGGTGATTCTATGTATAAAATGATTGTCAGCGATTTGGACGAGTCTTTGTTGAATGACGCCGGCCAGGTTTCGGAGCGGGATCGCGCGACGATTTTACGCTTGCAGGCGCAACAAGTTAAATTCGTTCCCAATACTGGCCGCGGGTTCGCGTCAGTACAGGCCTTATTGAAAACGATTGGGACTTATCAACAGCCAGATCAGTATGTGATTTCTTATAATGGCGGGGTGGTCGTGGCCAACCAAGCGAATCAAATTCTGCGCCATCACTACTTGCCTTTTGCTGTGGCCGACCAACTTTATCGCCTGGCTTTGGCCGAACCTGATTTGGGGATCCATTTGTACACGGTCCACCATGTCTACGTGCGCAATCTAGATGCCGATGAAGTGCGTTATATCAAATCCCGGGGCGTGGATGTTTTGCCCCTGACCGGCGCGGACCTGAGCGCTTTTGCGAAACGCCCGATCGTCAAGATCATTATGAAGAATCTAGATCCAGAGAAATTGGCCGCTTTTCGCGCCCGGGCGGAGCGGCAAGCCGCCGAACCTTTGACGGTGACTTATTCGTCGAATCGTTATGTTGAGTTCAATCCGGCCAATGTTAACAAGGGCAGCGCCACCTTGGAGTTGGGGCAAGCGCTGGGAATCAAACCTGAAGAGATCATTGCGTTGGGCGATAATGACAACGACTTCAGTATGATCCAAGCGGCCGGCTGTGGTGTCGCCGTACAAAACGCCGTACCCCATATCAAAGAGGCTGCCAATCTGATTTTGACCGCCAACAATAACCAAGATCCCATCACGGAGATCTATCACCGCCTCTTTCAATAAGAATGACGCCAACTGTGTGGACATAGAGACCAAACTGGATTTCTGGCGCTGGGAAACAATGATCAGAATCAAAGTGTCACAATTTCTTCAAATTTTATTCCCGTAACAACCATAATTTGAACAAGAGCTTTTCAAACTTTCAGGTTATAGTTATTAACATAGAAAGCAAAGGAAATGCACGAGCACTTGCCCGGTGCGCTGCAAGACCTTGTGATCTATAAACTCCAAACAAAACCCTAAACCTAAATAAATCATGATTGATTGCCCGTCAATCATGACACCGTGCCCAGTGGTTGCCCGCCACGAAGCACATATTCGTCACAATTGCCCGTTGTGATGAACAACCAATTAGTCGCACTTGCCCGGTGTGGCTAACAACCAAATTTTTCTTCATTTTTACTCCTCCCCTTAAATAAAGACGACCAACATCTTGCCCGGATGTTGGTCGTCTTTTTGTTTTAACAGGTTCGCTTTAGGAAAAAATCAAGCTTGATCGACAAAACCATATTCAACGATCCGCAAATAACGGGTCAGATCGGCCAACAGGGGTTCCATTTCCGCCACCGTGGTCACTTCTGGGTGGCTCAACAAATACTGTTGGAATTTCTGCAGATAACCGCTGGTGACATAATTCAAAACGGTTAAGGCATCGGTAGCCGTGATGCCTGGCTTAAAGGTCATTTTCGCAAAGACAGGCAGGACGAGCCGTTGGGTCAGATCCTGGTTCGCAACCATCATCTGCTCAACATACTGGCGGCCACTGGCGGGTAATTGCTTGAGATGAATGAACCCATTCAATAATAATTGGAATTCCCGCGGGTATTGTAATTGCAGGCTGATTTTGTAGCGGGTGGCGTTGGTGACCATTGCGACTAGATCGCCGGAGTCCTGCCAAACTGCCTCGTCCATGATCGCCATCAGTCGGTCGTAAGCTTGTCGTAGCGTGGCCAAATAGAGTTGCTCTTTATTGCCAAAATATTTGAAGATCAGGCCTTTGGAGACCTGAGCTTTGGCGGCGATCGCGTCGACTTTGGTGGCTTGGTAGCCCGCACTGGCGAACAACGCCAACGCGGCCGCTTGCATGCGGGCTTTTTTGACCGGATCTTCTGGTAATCTTGTTCGTTTCATCATGTCTGCACTCATTTCTAATTGAAAATTTGATCGCGGCGATGATAGCCCCAACTGGCGATGATCAAGAGGACCACACTGAGGCCGATCATCACGCCTAAAACTGACCAATCTAAAGACTGTTGGGGAATGTTTTTGAACCAACCATAGGGCACAATCTTGACGACTTGGTCAGATAGTTGGAAGATATTCCGGAAGTACATCAGGACGAAACCGATGCCGGCGTAAGCCAACAAAAGGTGTCGCCACTTCGGCGCGAAAGCCAGCAAGACAGCGGCCACGGCGATGAACACTAAAACCACGACGCTGTTGGCGCCGAACATCCGCCAGAAATACTTCGCCGCCACTGGCTGGGACAAAACCGCCACATTTCCTAAGTATAACCCGAAAACACCTGCGCCTAACGTTAGCCAACCGTTGATCAAGGCATAACCTAAATAAGTGGCGCCTAGCCGGATGTGCCCGATCGGCTTAGCGGCGAACAATTCAATGTAACCCAACTGCCCGTCGCCGTAAAGACGATTGGTGAGAAAAAGCGCACGAATCACCGCGATCGTGACTAAAACGATACTCAAGGTGGCCATGAAGGTGACCACCACTTGATTGCCCGCTTGTTGGCGAGTTTGGCTGCCGAGAATTTGCTTGATCATCGGATTGCTGTCGATCATGTCAGCCAACGTGTTGAAAATTGAACCATACATCAGACCAATGATCAGCGCGCCAATCAGCCAACTCCAGAAGCTGCGGCCGTCTGTTTTGATCAAAGCAGTCAACGGTCCGCGTAAGAGCCGACTTTTGACCCGACCATTGCGCACGGCGACCAAGCCAGCGCCGAGATCACGGGCGTCACTGGCCCAAAAAGCCCCAGCGAAAAGAACGACGCTACTAAGCACCAATAAGCCCAAGGGCCACCAGTTATTCTGATAATAAGCGCCGGCCCGCTCCAGCCAGCCAAAAGGCGACCACCAATTGGCGCTGGGCTGGCTGACATCGACTAGCATCCGGACCAAGTAGGCCAGGCCCAGTAACGCCAGCGAGCCAGCCATTGCCGAACGTGTTTCCGCCACAACTTGCGCCAGCAACAATCCGACCACACCGAATAACAAACCGAAGGCGGCCGGTAATGTGGCCGTCAGCCAATCACCGCTCAAGTTGGCGCCAGTCATGTGGATCACCGACAGGCCGCCACCGACGAGCAGTAAGGTTGCCAAATTGAATAGCAAAACCTCCCAAAATCCGGCTAGCAAGAAAGCGTGCCGGCCAACGTTCTTGGCTTGGAGCAGTTCGACTAAGCCTGCCTCCTCCTCACCACGAGTGGCGCTGATAGCGATCAAGAGGCTGGCCAAGCCGTACATCAAGCTCATGAACACCAGCATTTCGCCGCTGAACATCACCGCGTCCGTCATCGCCACGTGCTCAGGAAAGTAGCCCAGAAAGGCGACCATCGCCGGCGTTTTCAAAGTAGCAATCAGCGATTCCCGCGCCGCTTCGTCTGGAAAAATCGTCCCGATCGCCGCCGCGTAACCAACCATCAAGCCTACTAGCCCCAGCAGCCAAAGGGTCAGTTTCAACCAGTCACGGCGCAAGTTGAGCCCCAACAAGCGTCCCGTTTGCGCAAAGTTATTTTTGAACATCGCCGGTCACCTCTGGTTCTGCCGCCTGATCGTAGTAGCGCATAAATAAATCGTCCAAAGCGGGCGGGGCGATTTGCAAGTTCGTCACTGTCAAGGCGGCCACCGCTTGAAGCACCGGGGACAACGCCTCTGAATCCACGGCGAAAGTTGCCTGGGTCGTTTGGTGATCGATCAAGTGGAAATTGTGCACGCCGGACAACTTAGCTAAACCAGCGAGGTCAGCCTGGGTTGTCACCGTCACGTTGGTCCGCGTCAAGTGCCGCATTTGCGTCAAGGAACCAGCTTCGATGATTTTACCTTGACGAATGATGGCGATGGTATCGCCCATTTTCTCGACTTCGGAAAGAATGTGACTGGAGAGCAAGATTGCCTTACCCGCCGCTTTCAAGCGCGCCACCTCTTGCTGGAAAATATTCTCATTCAAAGGATCCAGACCGGAAGTTGGCTCGTCGAAAATATAAAAGTCCACATCACTGGATAAGGCCGCGATCAACGCCACTTTTTGGCGATTACCCTTGGAATAAGTGCTATTCTTCTTCGCTGGATCCAAAGCGAAGGCTTGAATCAAGGTATCAGTCCGCGGCGTGTGTTGTTGACCACTCATCTTCAATAATAGGTCAATGGTTTGCCCACCGGTGAAATTCGGCCATAAATAAACATCCCCCGGCACGTAGGCCAAACGTTCATGAATATTGACGGCGTCTTGCCAAGCATCTTGGCCGAAAACGGACACGGTGCCACCATCCGCCTTGAGCATACCTAAGATCGTTCGAATCGTGGTCGATTTGCCGGCGCCATTGGGACCGATGAAACCCACGACTTCACCAGGGTTTACTTGTAAACTAACGTCACTAAGCGCGGTGAACTTGCCAAAGTTCTTGCGCAAATGCGTGACTTGCAAAATCGGTTGAGCTGTCATGTTGTATCCTCCCCCAATCAGGTGGTTCTGGCCGCCTGATTTTCTAAAAACAGGATGATTATAATTCTTGGTGACCGGTAAGTCAATGACTTTGCAGTCAATATAGTCTGGTGGGGATTCTGACTGTTCATACTAAGGTGGACAAGTTAGGAGATTGGCCGCAGCTTGCGCTGCGCGTGGCGTTGGTGGTGGCAAGTGTAGTGGGGCTCCAGGTCGGGCTGGGGGTGGTGGAACGCAGCGGGCACGACTTGAAGCTTTTCGGAAACCCGCCGAAAATCTTCAAGCTCGGCCTTATTGTAGGCGATAAATCGCCAACAATAATATCGCGGCTGACTCACCCCCAGCCCGACCTTCCGCCTAACGAGTAAACGACCCACCAACGCCACGCTCCGCTCCAGCCGCTCAACATTTTAACAGTCGTTTGAGCACTCACGCCGACTTGCAAGCTATCGCCAATTGATGAGGAGCCACGCAATTGACGGCCGTGGTTAGTGGTTACAAACTTTACATTGGTGACACCGGCGTAGTCTGTCTGATGAACTGAGGCAAGTTCTTGATGAATCAGCTGAATCGGTCGGCTTCCAAACCGATGATTGTTAAGGAAACAAGCAGAGAGTGTTCAGCCTACGCAAAATATCCCGGTCTTCTAATCCAAATCAGTTGGCATTGTCGTACCCCCCCAAAAGGACGATTGTTTTGACCTCTAGCTCGTAAAAGCACTTCGTCAGATATCCAACTTTGATTGCAGATAAGCTCGATTCTGCCAAGCAATCGGCTGGGACCGCGCGGGGCGTTGTTGGTTGGCAGATGTCGTGGGGCTCCAGGTCGGGCTGGGGGTGGTGGAACGCGGCGGGCACGATTTTGAGCTTTTCGGAAATCCGCCGAAAATCTCAAAACTCGGCCTTATTGTAGGCGATAAATCGCCAACAATAATATCGCGGCTGACTCACCCCCAGCCCGACCTTCCGCCAACTAGTAAACGAACCACCAACGCCAGCCGCTCAATGTTATAACAGCCGTTTGAGCACTCACGCCAATTGGCAAGCTATGGCTAATTGATGGGGAGCCACGCAATTGATGACCATGGTTAGTGGTCACAATCTTTAAATTGGTGACACCAGCGCAGTCCGTCTGATGAACTGAGGCAAGCTCTTGATGAATCAGCTGGATTGGTCGGTTACCAGCAGAAATCAGTTTAAATGGGTGAGATAAAGCTATTGACTCTATCCGAAATAACCCGACCTCCTAATCCGAATCCGTTGGCATTGCCGTACCACCCCAAAAGTGGGCGATCGTTTGACCTCTCGCTTGCAAAAGCGCTTCGTCAAATCCTTCGCCCTGATTGCAGATAGGCTCAATTCTGTTCAGCAACCGGCTGGGACTGCGCGGCTCAGTGGTGAAATTGTCCTTGGCGGCTTTGCCGCTTAGGACAAGGCTCGATTTGAAGACAAGCCGCGGTTTTTGCGGATTGGCTTCAAACGATGCCCACCACGTTCGAAACAGAGTGCGAACCGACCCGGGTAGCTCCTGAGCATTAGCCTAGCAACTATTTTGGAGGCTGGTCTGTGCCTCCGGAATAGTTGCGTAGCTAAGCGCAGGGAGCTGGGTCGGTGAGCACGTTTCCAGTCCGCATCAGCAGTCCCAGCCGGTTGCGCTTACGCGCAACACCCCACAAAAACTGCAATCAAGCGAGTAATCAAGAATAGCAGCTACATTTTCAAGAAAAGTCAGACCTGCGCCCGCTTTGTTACGGCGGTTGTTATGCTATAATCAAATAAACACTTTGTCACTTGTGGAAGGATTTGGGAGGGTTATTGTGCTCGAATTAAAAGATATTAAAAAGTACTACCGCGTTGGCGAGACCGTTACCAAAGCGCTGGATGGCGTTTCGGTTGCTTTTCGTAAGCAAGAATTCGTGGCGATCTTAGGGCCAAGTGGTTCTGGGAAAACGACGCTGCTGAATATGATCGGCGGCTTGGATCAGTACGATTCTGGCGATATGGTCATCAACGGGAAATCGACGAAGAGTTTTAAACTGACAGATTGGGATGCTTACCGCAATAACTCGATCGGCTTTGTGTTTCAAAGCTATAATTTGATCGGTCATTTAGGTATTCTGGAGAACGTTGAATTAGGCATGACTTTAAGTGGGGTCAGCGGCGCAGAGAAGCGGCATCGCGCTGAAGACGCTTTGATTCGGGTCGGTTTGAAAGATCATTTGCATAAGAAGCCGAACCAACTTTCTGGTGGGCAGATGCAGCGGGTCGCGATCGCGCGAGCGTTGGCCAATGATCCGGATATTTTATTGTGCGATGAGCCGACGGGGGCTTTGGATACCGAAACTAGCGTGCAAATCATGGAATTGATTCGCGAGCTTTCTGGTGAGAAATTGGTGATCATGGTCACCCATAATCCGGAATTAGCGAAGCAATACGCGGATCGGATCATTGAGTTCTCCGATGGGAAAATTCGCCATGATTCCAACCCTCACCAGGAACGGCCGAAGCCAGATCAGTTCCAATTGAAGCGGACGAAAATGAGTTTCTGGACGGCGCTTAATTTGTCGTTCAATAATATCCGGACGAAAAAAGGGCGGACATTTTTGACGGCGTTCGCTTCTAGTATTGGGATCATTAGTATTGGCGTCGTGCTGGCGTTATCTGGTGGTTTCCAGAAACAGATCGATCAGACCCAGACGAAAACGTTGGCGAAATATCCGATTACGATCTCGCAACAGGCGACTGACTTGCAGGCGGCTTCGGCGGAGCAGCAAAAGGAAACCAAGCAGCTCAGTGGTAAGGGCACCGCAGTCACCGCCAAGATCAGCATGCAGCAAAAGGCGATGAAGACTAACAAGATCACCACGAAATATCTGAACTATGTCAAGGATATTGATCCAGCTTTGAGCAACAACATTGGTTATACCCGCTTGGTGGGCATGAACCTGTTGCGCAAAGTCGATGGCAAGGTTGAAACGGTGACTTTTTCTAGCGCTAGTAGCAGTAACTCTGGCGCCGCGGCGATGTCGGCTTCAACGGGGTTAGGCAGTTCCTCTTTCCCAGAGCAACTGGATCAAACCAAGGAGAACTTCCTGAAGAAAAATTATCGGTTGTTGTCAGGAAGCTATCCTGCCGCTGCCACTGACCTGGTGCTGGTGGTCAATTCGGATAACACGATCAATATCAACGCTTTGAAGAATCTCGGCTTTGACATCAACGATGGTGAGAAAATCGATTTCGATCAGCTGGTGGGCACCGAGATCCAGTTGGTCGGTAACGATGACTATTACACGGCGTTGCCAACGGGGAACTACATTCCCAATACAGACGTCAGCTCATTGTATGACAAGAGTGGCAACCTCAAGCTCAAGATCGCCGGCGTGATCCGCGCTCGTAGCAATTCCAACATGGATCTGTTATCCACTGGCGTTGCTTACAGCGACAAGTTGGCGCGGCAGATCATTGATTTGAACCAAGACTCCGCGATCGTCAAGGCGCAAAAGGCGACCGACGTCAACGTGATGACCAACCAGAAGATGGACGCCACCACGAAGCAGACTTTCTTGGCCACATTAGGCGGCAGCAGTATGCCTTATAGCATCATGATCTATCCTAATAACTTCAAGGATAAAGACGCCGTTTTGAAGTATTTGGATAAATGGAACAAAGGCAAGAGCAAAGCGGATAAAATCACTTACCTAGATCTCGCCGGTACAGTGACCAATTTAACTGGTGGTCTGATGGACGCGATCACCTATGTGTTGGTCGCTTTCGCCGCAATCTCGCTGATCACCAGCATGATCATGATCGGGATCCTGACTTATACGTCAGTGCTAGAGCGGACCAAGGAAATCGGGGTGCTGCGTGCGTTAGGGGCCCGGAGCAAAGACGTGACCCGGGTATTCGACGCCGAAACCTTTATCTTAGGCGTTTCTTCTGGATTATTAGGGATCCTGATCGCCGAATTATTGACCTTCCCGATCAATTCCCTGTTGTATAATCTGACTGATTTGAAAAATGTCGCGATCCTCGATCCTGTCCAAGCGTTGATCCTAGTTGTGGTCAGCACCATCTTGACCATGTTAGGCGGGCACATTCCAGCTAGAATGGCCGCCAAGAAAGACGCCGCGATCGCGTTGCGCGCAGAATAGTTTGCAGCTTTCAATAAACAGAACAGTTTGCAGCTTTCAATGAAAATAGACTCTTGCCAGTTTCGTTGGCAGGAGTCTATTTTTTAGGTCAACTTGGGTTGAAACGTGCTCACCGACCTAGCGTCTTCCGCTTAGCTACGCAATTGTTCCGGAAGCAAAGTCCGCACTGTCAAACCCCTTGCTGGCCGTTTAATAATGATTTCCATTTTTATTAGCTGCTAAATCAGTGCTTTGTGCCCGAACGGTTTGGTCGGCAAAGCGCCAGATCTGATCGTAGTAGTCCAGGTTGGTATAGTGATGGGCCACTTCGATCACGGTGACTGGTAATCTCAGTAAGAGGTCGCGAATCGTTTTGGCGCTGTCTGGGTCAAGACTGGCGGTGATCTCATCGGCCAGAATAATCTGTTTACGATCGGCCAAGGCGCGGGCAATCTCGATTTTCAAGCGTTGCCCGCCGCTGATATTGGCGCCGTTTTGTTGGATCAAGAAGTCTAAAGGCGCTTCGCCCAACTGCTGGCTCAAGTCAACTTGCTTTAAGATCGTCATCAGTTCAGCGTCAGCGATGGGCTTGCCCAAGCAGATATTGTCACGGATACTCAAATTGAAGAGGTGGGGCTGCTGGGCGATCAGACTGATGTTCTGCTGGAAATTAGTTATATTCTGGGGCTGTTTACCACCGGTGCGCAGATAAATCGTTCCTGAATCCGGCTGTTGATTTTGCATCAATAGGTCGAGAAATGTACTCTTGCCCACGCCGCTTTTGCCGGTGATCAGAATTTTCTGTCCGGCGCTAAGGGATAGGTCGACATGCGCAAACAGTAAATGGTCTGCGAACTTCTTACTGACATCGGTAATCGTTAAACCAGCAAAATCGCTTAGTACTGGCGTCGCAGCTACACGCTGGGGTGTTGGCTGGTGCAGAAAAGTGCCGATTTTCGCGCGCACGGCTTTGGTTTCTAACAAGTCACCAGATAAATAAATGATTTCTTGGAACTGATTTTTCAAACTGCCGGCGGTGCCCAACATCGCGACGAGCAGAACGATGGTGATCCGCGGATCAAAACGCATCAAATAGATACCTAAAGCGAAAGGAACCACGTCAGCGATACCTTTCAGTGGTCCGGATAAGGAGAACATCAGCGCTTGTGTGTTGTGCAGATGTTGTTCAGCACGCTCCGTTTGTTCAAACTTACGCTGGGTAAGTCTCAGGAAAAAAGGTTGAGCCTGATGATTGTTGATCACTGTTTTTCCTTTGGCCAAGTCAATGGCAGCGCTCAAAGAATACTCCCGTTGTTGGGAGAAGTGACTGCCTAGATCCGCCAACCCATGAGCCATGAAATGTTGCGGTAGCATCATCAGCCCGGCGCCCACCGCGAAACAAATTCCTACGGCTAAATTCTGTGTCAGTAAGTAAATAATTGGGATCAAAGAGCGACAAAGGTATGTGGGCAAGGTCAGAATCGGGATGTAATAGTTCTCGCGAATCATCCGGACATCTTGAGAAACAATCGAAACGATTTCGTCTGCAGAATGGTTCGGCGTTGCCAAATATTTACGCAAACAGTCGACTTCCAGCGAAACACAGGCCTCTTTAAGGATGCTGTTAGTGACGATTTCGGTCAGGTAGAGCCCAAGATAAACAATCAAATAGAGCAAGAGCCCCTTAACGCAGAACCAGAGGACGTCTGCTAAACTGCTGTGGGCATTCATTCGACCGGCCCAAGTGGTGACCAAGGCAAAAGTTAAGGAAATAAATGAGTTGATCAGGGTGACAACGGCCAGCAAGACCAGCTTATAATTGTGGATCCGACTGGCTAGATCAGCCAGACCAAGTTTTGGTACCGATGTTGTATTCATTACAATTGCTCCTCATCCAGAAGTGTTATTGCGAAATCGTTCTCGGTTATTAATAGGTCAAAGTATTTACGAATATCACTTTTTCGTTGGCGGCAGACCGCTTCAAAATAGCCGTTAATGTCGATTGGACAAGCGCCACCCCGACATAACGGAAAGAATCTACAATCCTGGCATTGTGGACGATAGTGATAGTTATCTGACCAGAAGCTATTCTTCGCTTGATCAATTAGGCCATCATTAATGTTACCTAGCCTATTCTTTTGATCATATAGCATTTTCGTTGTACATTTAATGATGTTTCCGTCAATATTAATAGAATAGGAGTTTGGTAATCTTCCGTAACAAACGCTTTGGTAATTATTTAGAACAAACTTGATATTCATGATATTGTAACCGAGTGCGATTGCCCTTCTGCAAAGATAAATATCTGCGTCAACTCTTGCTAATCCGACCCGATAGTCGATTTTTCGTTCGCCTAATCCCCAGTCCCCGATCCTCTTAAAAAAGAATTGAAAGCGACTGTCCTTCCTAAAGTATTTTCCGTCATGATTCAGAAAATCCTCGATATTTGCTTGGTTATCTGCGGAAATATTGAATCGAAGTAAAACAGTGAACTTTGCATCTGTATTTTGCATGTACCTTAAGTTTTGGTATATTGTTGCGTAGCTGCCGGATCCATCTCGCAGCACCCGTTGAGCGTTATGCGAAACCTCATTACCATCAATAGAAATTTGGAAAGTAGTGACATCACAAGAAAGCATGCTATTAAGAATTCTGGAGTTTAGTAAATAGCCGTTTGTTGTTATGCCGGCTTTATAAATAATACCTAGGTCGACACACATACGCTTAAGCTTGTCAGTCATCTTCATAATTCGAAACCAACTCAAAAGTGGCTCACCGCCAAACCAGTTAACAACTAGTTCTGTAAAGGTCCCGTCTTTTAACTTATTTTTAATAAAATCAATAATTTTATTTTGATTTTCAGCAGGTATGTTTATGTTAGTAAAAGTTTCGTAACAATATTTGCATCTGAAATTACAATCACCGTGGACAAATATAGTGATATCTAAGGTTTTGCTATCTCTAATTTTTAGTGTTTCAACAAAATCGTTAAATTCATTTTCTTCTTTTAAAAAATGATATTGCATTAAAATATCATTCAATTGTAATTGAACCGCTTGTTTTTTTAATAGCGTTTTATCCATCATAAGTGATATATTGTTTTTTTCGTTAAAACAATATATCTTTTCTTTTCTTTCTTCTAAAATACGAAGTTTGAAAATGATGATATTTCCATGTGGATACCTCCTAATTATTTCCCTACACATGAATCGCCAAAAACAAAGTCAAATGTTTTTAAAAATGAGATAAAATCAAAGAATATGTTACAATATATTATAATATGAAAATCTTGTTTAGCTATATTTTTTTCCATATATTCAAAAATGGGCTAAATCCTGAAAAAATTCGATGGGGCTGATAGTGAAATGACAGATGAGATGCATCATTCAATTGGCGGAGTCTTCAAAAGGATTCGCAAAAATCGCGGATTGACAATCGAGCAAGTCAAGGGAGATCTATCAATCGCAACAGTTTCACGGTTTGAAAACAATACATGTGAACTCTCGCTGACAAGTTTTATTTGCTTGCTTGAAAATATGGCCCTAACACCGATTGAGTTCTTCCGCTTTTATAATTGGCTCTGTCGCGATAATGATAGTAAACAAGAAAACTTATCTGATAGATTAGTTGATTTAGAATTAAACAAACGCTTGCGTAGCACGACTGTTAATGGCTTGACCAACAACGGCTTTTGTCTTAATCAACAAGTTAATTTGCTAGCCATGGCTGCCATCAAGGCAATTGAACTAAGTAAGACAAACGGCACTGCCAAGATGGATGAGCTAGATCAGGAACGTGTCTGTCAATATTTGCTAGAGACAGACCTATGGTTAGATTTTGAATTTTTCTTGTTTGCGAGTACGATTCAGGGGCTTGATGATGCTCGTTTCGAGTTGCTTTACAGTCGGCTGATGACCATTCAATTGGGCGTGAGACCGCACTATTATAATAATCAGTGGTTTCCTGAAAGCCTTTATAAAACGGCAATTAGAAAAATCGAAATGGGACGAGCGGATGAAGCTCTGGTTCTGCTGGATCAGATGGTCACTCAGAATTCGCCGGAAACGGACTTTTATTTCAAGGAAAGACTTCTCTTTGCGAAAAGTGTTTGTCAATTCCAACAAGATCCCAGTCGGATCACAGAAAGAAATGTAGCCTTATTGTTGCGAGTTACAGCAGCTCTGAACCTTAAAATCTATCGTGCCGATGTGAACTGGCTGTTGTCGGTGGGAATTGTTGTTGATGAGGGATTGGCGGGGTAGGCGGGCACATTCCAGCTAGAATTGCCGCCAAGAAAGATGCCGCAATCGCGTTGCGCGCAGAATAGTTTGTGGATTTAAATCGACAGAATAGTTTGTAGCCTTCAGTAATGAAAATAGACGCCTGCCTTCGCACCGACAATTTTCGGCGCTAGTGGGAGTCTATTTTTAGATTGGTTGCCGAAAGATAAAGTTCAGCTGTTTCCCCCCAAGAAAAAGTGACAATGAATTCGGGCGGCCGTCAATTTTCAATTGAAAATGGTTTCATTTTGGGCGGACTGCGGTATGATAGAAGGGAAAGAACAATGTCTCCGGGAGCGAGGTGCGGCTTCCAAAATTCTGGCTGGGCTTATGCTCAGGAGCACTACCCGGGGTCGCTCCGCACTCTATCAAAACGTGCTCACCACCCCAGCTTCTTCCGCTTAGCTACGCAATTGTTCCGGAGGCAAAGTGCGCCTCCAAAACAATTGCTAGGCTAATGCTCAGAAGCTACCCGGGGTGGCTCGCACTCTATCAAAACGTGCTGCGAGGTGCAGACCGCTGCGCCTTAAAGTATCAGATTGCCCAATCTGCTTCGCAGCTTAGTCAATCTGATAAATTAATGCTCACGGTCTAACCGCACCTCTCCGCACTCTATCAAAACGTGCTCACCACCCCAGCTTCTTCCGCTTAGCTACGCAATTGTTCCGGAGGCAAAGTGCGCCTCCAAAACAATTGCTAGGCTAATGCTCAGAAGCTACCCGGGGTGGCTCCGCACTCTATCAAAACGTGCTGCGCGAGCCTGCTTTCTGCGCTTAGCTACGCAAGGCTTCCGGAAGCGAAGTTCAGCTTCCAAAATCCTTGCTAGGCTAATGCTCAAAAGCAACCTGGCTCGCTCCGCACTCTATCAAATGGGGGTAATGAATATGTTTGAATCTGATGCTAAATTGATTGTGACTGGTTGGTTGGTGCGGGAGGATGTTGATTTTTTGGCTGAGACTGATCGGTTGTCGTTTTTCTTGTATCTTTATGAGTTGTTGGCGAAGAATGATGGGTTGCCTAGTGATTTCAGTGGGTTTACTTTAGAACCGCTCTTAAATCAGCCGCAATTGTTGAAGTATCGCGATGCTTATCGGGCTGATCCGACGGCGTTCACTAAGGCGGCGGTGGCTGCGTACCAGCGGCAACCGCAACGGGTCAATGAGAGTTTGGCGACAATGGCCTATGTGCTGGTCAAGAATAATTCACTGGAATTCTTGCAAGATTTCGTTCATGGGTTTGATTTTTGGCGGGGTTGGCAACGGAATCATCAGCCGAGTCAGACTTGGGCGTTGACGCAACATGACCAGGAACGGATCGCCGAATATTTCGATCGACAAGCTTAGTTTTTGCGTTTCAGAAGTGTCGGTAGTGTCATCGGGCAAGTTAACACGTTTGACAATTGGATCAGTCTGGAGAGGCCGGTCCTTTTTTCGTCAGGACGATTCTGGCAGATCAAGATAAGGGTAGAGGTAATGATCATGAAGAAGAAATGGCTTATGGCGTTGGGTTGGTTATTGGGGTTGGTGCTGTTAGGTGTAGGCGGCGTTGGGGCACAACCGGTGGCGGCGACGAATTCCGCTTGGGTCGCCGATCACGCCGAGGTGCTTTCCCACAAGACGGTCACGCAGATCGATCGGCTCAATGACCAAACGTTTAAGAAAATCACAGGGCAGCCGCAATTAGCGGTGGTGACGCTTCAGCGCTTGCCGAAAGGTGAAGATGACATCCATGATTACGCGGTTGATTTGTTCACGAAAATGGGAATCGGACACAAAGGCTGGGATAATGGGTTGTTGCTCACGGTGGCGGTCAAGGATCGTAAGTATGATTTGACCGTGGGGTACGGCCTGGAAAATGTGATTCCTGATGGCGCGAAGAAGAAAGTGGTGACGAAGGCGGTCACGAAGCAGTTGAAAGCGGGTCAGTATGATTTGGCGATCAGACAGATGACCGCGAATCTGGGTACTTATTTGGTGCAGCGGAAAGAAAGTATTTTAACGCCAACGCAAATGGCCGCCAAACAGGCTGCCAATAAGCGACGCAAACAAATTATTTGGACGATTGTCTTGATTGTGCTGGGTCTCTTGGCATGCTGGGGAATCTATGCTTGGGTTCAATACGCGCGTAAGCAACGGGTTTGGCGGCAATTTGCCCGTGACCGCGTGACCGCGGCTGATTTCGTAGAGACGTATCCTTTGGCGACCGCGGTTTCCGCCGCGGGTATTCAGAAAGAATTAGAGCTCCTGGATCACCTCAATTCGGCGCCGAAGCAGAACACAGATGATCAGGTGATGCTACAAGTGGTCTATCCAGTGTTAACCAAGGAACTCACCACGATTTTACAAACCAATTCGGTGTCTTTGACCTATCCGATCAGCGACTACACCTTGGTGTTGACGCAACCCGACAAAGCCACGCTATTTGCGGTGCGGACCTTGGATGATTTATTAGATTTATTGACGCCCTTTGCCCAGGACTATGCGGCGACAGAAACGCTTTATCACCAAGTTTGGCAACAATATTGCCAAGAAAATGTGGTGAATGCGGATCGGCAAGAGCACCTCTGGAGATTTATTCAGGGCCACGCCAATTATAATGAAGCCGTGACTGCCGAACAGGTCAAAAGAATGATCCGCCAAGTCGATAAAGTGATGGACGACCACGGAAAAGTCACGATCACCGAAGGCAGCCAAGGCAGTGACTGGCCGACGTGGTGGGTAGTTTACAGTGTTGCTAGTAGTCAAAGCAATAGTAGTTCCTCCGGTTCTGACGACAGTTTTGGCGGCGGCTTTGGCGGTGGCAGCACCGGTGGCGGCGGCTTCTCCGGCGGTTGGTAAAATTCCGCCCCCTTGATTATTTTGGATCCATCAAGTTAGAAGATGAAAGTAAGCAATGACGACAAACTTTAAACTAGGTCCATTTCTGCTAAGTGTCGGGCTTTTGCTGCTAGGACTATTGATTGTGGGTCTGCTTTTGTATCATCACCGTCAACAGGCTTGGCAACGCTTTGGCCGCCGGCGGCTAATGGCAGCAGACTTTCGCAAACAATATCCCTTGGTCCGGTTTCTCGATTGGGGCGAATGGCAACCGTTTTTGCTGGGGACCAACGCGCCAAGCAGGCTCACGGATCACCAACTTTTACGCCTGGTTTGCTACCCCGCGCTTTGCTTAAAAATTAGTTGGCTGCTGGAGCATCAACCCGTGGCCCACGCCTATCCCAGCGTCGATTATCGCCGGGTGATCACGCAAGTTTCGCCGCAACAAATTTTTACAGCGCTGACGTTGTCCCAGCTTGTGCGCCAACTGGATCCGTTGATCGTTCGAATCAAGCCGACGATGATTCGCTATCAGGACGCGCTTTGGCAGTATCGTCAGGCGCAAGGCCTGTCTGATCGGCGGCTGGGTCAACTGGCGCGTTATGTTTGGCAACGGGTGGATTTCCGCCAAGAACCAACGGTCGCCCAGACGCGGTTACTGATTGCGGCGCTGGACCAACAGCTGGATCAGGAAGGGTTGGAACGGCCATTGAAGTGGGCGGACAACGAATTATTTGGGGAGCGAGCGCGCTTTCTCAAATAAAGCCCCGCGCAAAGGGCACCTGATCAGTCGCTGGAGCAGCCAGCTGATTGCGGCACCAATTTTCCCAGCGGCAGTTGCGATTGGCTAAAAGTAACGATCACGGTGAAAAAAACGTGATCGTTTTTTACTGGCTGGCGATTATGTTAGCGTGGCCTAATAGAAACCTTTATAAATGCTAAATATTTGTTTAACTTTTCCTTTAAACATGGTAAAGTAGGTGTGAAGGAGTGAATTTGATGATCGAGTTTTTTATAGGACTGCAACCGTGGCAGCAGGCTCTATTGGGGACCCTCTTTACCTATTTCATGACCGCGTTAGGGGCGGCCTTGGTTTTCTTCTTTAAGGAAATCAAGAAAGAAGTACTTAATTACATGCTGGGCTTCGCGTCTGGTGTGATGATCGCGGCTAGCTTCTGGTCGTTACTTGACCCCGCCATCGCTCGCGCGGAGGAGAACGGCGATATTGCCTGGTTGGCAGTCGCCATTGGCTTCGCGTTTGGCGGTTTGTTCCTGTATGGCGCCGATCGGCTATTGCCTCATATTGATGGTGCTCGCAAAAGCACCAAAAAAGGTTTTCCTGATTACCTCAAGAAAACCTTCTTGCTTGTTTTTTCGATCACGCTTCATAATATTCCAGAGGGGCTAGCTGTCGGGGTCGCGTTTGGAGCGGTCAATCAGGCCGCTGATCCCCGCCTCGCCGTGTTGGCCGCGATTTCGGTGACGCTTGGTATCGGGATCCAGAACTTTCCCGAAGGCGCCGCTGTTTCGATTCCCATGCGCCAAGCGGGAACCAGTCGAACCAAAGCCTTTTTCTATGGGCAGGCTTCTGGCTTTGTCGAACCGATCGCCGGGGTGCTGGGAGCGCTACTCGTTAGTGCCATGACCCAAATTCTGCCCTATGCTTTGGCCTTTGCAGCCGGCGCGATGATCTATGTGGTGGTGGAAGAATTGATTCCCGAAGCGCAACAGTCCCACAAGGAACACAGTCATATGGCTGTGTTCGGTGTGATGACTGGCTTCGTGATCATGATGATCCTAGATGTGGCGCTGGGGTAGCTAGTCCTCACCAAAGAGGCAGCGTTGGCGCTGGACAACATGTCGCCCAACAGTTTCTTAGATAAAAACCAAACAGAAATCCCGCAAGCTAATCTCAATTGCTTGCGGGATTTTTATTTTTTATGTGAGGCGTTAGGGTTGGCTTAGATCAGCGCCATCATGACAAAGTTGAGAATGAATAGTCCAGAACAGATCCAGAGAATCGGATGGATTTCTTTGGCCTTGCCAGTGACGGCCTTAATCAGGCAGTAGGTGATGAAACCAGCGGCGATCCCGTAAGAGATGTTGTAGACCAGCCCCATGAAGATCGAGGCCATGAAAGCGGGAATCGCTTCGGTCAGATCATCCCAATCGATGTTCTTGAAGGCGCCCATCATCATTACCCCGACGGCAATCAAAGCTGGTGCGATCGCTTCGGTGGGGACAATGGCGATGAATGGGGCGAACAGACTACTAAGTAAGAACAAGATGGCGGTGACCACACTGGTCAAACCGGTCCGACCACCAGCGCCAATTCCCGCCGCGGATTCGACGTAAGTGGTGGTATTACTGGTCCCACAGATGGCCCCAATCGAAGTGGCGATCGAATCAGCGAAGAGGGCTTTGTCCATTTTGGAAGAGAAACCAGAACCGTTCTCCATGGCCTTCTCATCGTCGGCGGAGAAGATGCCAGTGCGGCGCCCAGTTCCAATAAATGTGCCCAGTGTATCGAAAGTATCGGAGAAACTGAAAGCGATGATTGTCATGATCACCAAAGGTAAGCGATCCGCGCTAGCGAAGAGGGAGCCCAGCCCTTTCGCACCTAACGCGGCGCCAAAAGTAGTGCCTAATTCATGGATCGAATTGCCCAAGGAATTCATCGCGTCAACATGGACATTGGTTACGCCCATGGGGATCCCGATGATCGTCGCGATCAAAATACTGATCAGGACGGCGCCTGGAACTTTCTTGACGAGGAGCACGATGATCACGGCCAAGCCGACCAAAGCCAGCAACGCGCCAGACTGAGTGAAGTTGACCAAGGCTGGGACGATACCGCCGCCAGTCACCACGTTGGTCACGCCGCCTTTGTAAGCGGATTGGGTGGCGTTGTAAGCCTGGTTGTTGATGCTGAGAATATTGCCCGAATCAGAAGTGAATTGTAGGAAGCCTGCGTTCTTGATCCCAATATAAGCGATGAAGACGCCGATCCCCCCGCCCATCGCGTGTTGCAAAGATTCGGGGATTGCCTTGATGATCATTTTCCGAATCTTGGTGACCGTGATCAAAATATTGATCAGCCCACAGATGAAAACCAGCCCCAATGCTTCTTGCCACGTGAACCCAAGCGCGAAGCAGACTGTGTAGGTGAAGAACGCATTTAAGCCCATCCCCGGCGCCAGCGCGTAAGGCACGTTGGCGAACAGACCCATGATCAAAGTTCCGACCGCGCTGGCGATGATCGTCGCCAGGAAGACCGCCTGACTTGGCATCCCTGTTAACGATAAAATAGCCGGATTGACGAAAAGAATGTAGGACATGGCGAAGAAGGTCGTGACCCCTGCCATCACTTCGGTACTGACCTTGGTATGGTTTTCCCGAAGTTTAAAGAAGTTCTCCATGAATATTGTTCCCCTTTTCAATGTGATGATTTTATAATAGCTGAAAGCGGCCAATAAATCAACGTAAAATCCAAACTATTTAATAATTTACAAAATAATAGTTCGTGTTTTACTTGAAAAATCCGAACTGCGCTCAGTTTGTGTCCAAATTGACGTAAAAAAAGCTAACGGCGTCAAGCCATTAGCTTTTTTCAATCATAGAAATTTAGTGACGCGCTGCCCGTTTTTGTCGCCGCCACAATAGCAACGCTCCTAATAGCCCAACGCTGCCTAAAGTGACCAACAATCGTTGCGCCCATTGATTGACTGAATCGTTGGCTTGAGGTAGGGTGCCGTGCTTGGTGCCGCTTGGCGTTATGGTTGTCTGGTTGCTGGTCTTCACTGGCGCTAGGCTGATTTGTCGGCCGGGCATGACGGGTCGGCTTGCATGCTTGAGCGGTGTGGCCGCGCTGTTCTTAGGACCAACTTTCTTCACGCCGTTTTTCTTAGCCTGAACAACCTTGCCAGGTTGCTTGGCCGGCACAGGTGTTTGTGGCTTGATGTTGGTCGGCTTTTCGGCTGGTGTCGGTGTCTGAGGTTTGATGCTGGCAGGTTGCTTGCTCGGCGCCGGCGTCTTCTGGAAATAAAGGTCAACCGCTTGCGGGTCTTGACTGTATGTGCCAGTCAAGGCGCCACTTTTAGTAGCGTCGAATTGATAGCCGGCAACTTGTGCGTTGGGCCGTAGATCGAAGGCGGCGCCAATTTTCTGACCTTGACCAAGAGTTTGCGCAGGTTGAATGGGTTGACCAGTTTCATCCAGATAATTGATGGTCACCGTGGGATTAGCTTGCCAGTTGATTGGCCGGTAGATCATGCCGTCATAACTCAGCCGAACTTTGTTGGGGTAAGTCAGATTGATATAGGCGCTATTGACCGCCTCGGGATCGCGGAGGTAGCCGAGGTAGCCGTAGGTGAATTCGTGGACCTGATTGTCAGTTAAAGGCACGGGATCAGTGATTTGATATTGGCCGTTGCCTAGGTAATTGATGGCAGTCAAGGAGTGATCGGCGCTAGCGTTGAACGAATAGTAAGGGGTATGATTGATCACCTGCCCATCGATGCCCACCACCTCGTTGGCGGTAAACGTCAAAGGTTGACCGACGACGCCATTCAGTGGTGTGGGGTTGAGATAGCCCTGGCCAACTGCGAAAACGTAAGCGTCACTGGCAGTGATACCTTTCAACGGACTGAAATCAGTCAACGAATTGTCGGAAAGACTGATTTCATTGGCTGGATCGGCGTGACCGTTATTCGCGATCGTGGTCAACCAGGGACCAAGCAGCGCTAGTTGATGATTATTGAGCCCATTAGGATTGGCTTGATACATGGTTTCTGGTTGGCCAGCGGCGGCAATGTTCCCAGTCAACTCGATGTAGGAAATCAAATTTGCGGCGCCCTGCGTCAGGCTTAACGTCGATTGATCATTGAGCAGCCCCCAGTATTGACTGCGTAAGGACAACATGTTGAAGCTGATTTTCGCTAAGGGGCTAAAATCGTAGCTGGCGTTGCGTTGCGCGGGAATCGCGATTTGAGCGGTGAACTCCAAGTTCGTGGCTGCCGGCAATTTCTGCAGCACCTCCAAGCCACTTAAAGAAGTGAGCGGGATGGTTGAGGTAATAGTGACCGAGCCAGTGCGCGCGGCGACAACAGCTGGGGTAAGTTGATTGACCTTGACACCAAAAGCAGCCGCCATGGCCGCCGCTAAATTGGCGTCTGCGAATTGAACTGGCTGCTCATTCGCGTCGGCGGCAGGAGACGTATCGGTGGCCGGAGAACTTGGAGTGGCCGAAGCTGTCGTTGTGGTGGTTGCGGCCGAAGTGGTCGTCGCGGTTGTCGGTGATGTCGTCGGCGTGGGTGAACCTGGCGTCGTTGGTGAAGTTTGGGTTGGTGCAGTCGGTGTCGGTGAACTTGTCGTTGTAGCCGTTGTAACCGATCCAGACGAAGCAGCCGATGTCGTCGGTGTAGGTGTTGCGGCCGAAGTGGTCGTCGTGGCCGAAGTTGTGGTCGTGCTTGTTGGGCTTGAACCAGTTGTTGCCGCTGAAGTTGGTGTTGTCGCCGGGACAACCGTAGCCGCTTCTGTTGTATTCGCGGCGTGAACGAGTAGACCTGGCGCCTGAAGGCAACTACCTGTGACTAGCAAGGCGCCGGCCAACAGCGACCAACACTGACGATGGGTACATGTTCTTTTTTTCATGGTAAATTCCCCCTTAACATAGAAAAGACGTCTGACTCCCCCCGAAGACAGGCGTCTTACCGATAAAATCCGAAAAAATCCATGGATTGGTCAAGGTTGGCAGGCGCCAACCTTTAGACAGTGTCATCTTAGAATCGTTGTTGCCGGGAAGCAATTGATAGTCTTGGCCTGTCCGCCAAAAAGCAGACAAGAATCGACTTTGGCGGTCTAGACAGGTAGGCGGGACAACAAAAAAACAGCCGACCATCTGACGATGTTCGACTGTTGAGTGATTTCAACTGGTTGGTTGTTCGCGCGGTTAATGCTGGCGAATGAGCCCCTGTCCTTCCTGCAGACTTGTGACAAAGTCTTGATAGGAAACGTGCAAATACTTGCTGTAAAGATGATAGAACTGCCGTGTATTTTCCTTCGATGAGTGACAACTTAACAGGTGCAGCCCCTGACGATCGCGATAAACCGCCCCGTAGAATCCTGCGCCTTCATCACTGCTGCTGTCTGGCGCGTACAAAAATAACTTTGTACCAGGCTTCAGGAAATTACTCTCGCCATTCTTGTTCAAGGGATGGCTGCGACTGACCTGCGAATTGACCTCGCCGATTTCCTGGCGAATGAACTGTTCATTCACCATTTGATCGTCCGCCGCCTTTAAGAAGGTTAGATCCTTCAAATAAACAGCCTGATCCTCCTTGCCATGAATCAGATTAGGCCCAATCAAGAGACTGAGCAAAACCACTAGCATGAACCCAAGTAACCCAAGTTTTGTCCTTCGTTTCATTTGAGACTCACTCCTTCAGATTGACACCAGCCCACCTGCTGCGAAATCAAGCCCTGATTGACGCGCCCTGCGCCAAGACGTTCCGCTTCAAATGACTGGGGTGACACTGGAAAATAATTGGTTTTTCTATGTTCATCCTATCACACTCCTCCTCTTTTTCCAATGGTTTTGAGTGATAAAAATATTTTTTAATTCTACCGGTCAAATTATCTGGATTGAGTGATTGCGGTTGTTAAGCGCGACCAAATTAGGGTTTGCGCAAGCAATCATCGCGCCAATTTGCTTCCACTCATCGCCGCAATCCACACCAGAATGATGTTGTCGAATGCCAACTCAAATCAGTCGCAAACGAGACCAAAAAAAGCTGACCACCGCCAAATGAAGCGGCAGTGGTCAGCTTTTGTGAGAAATTAGGGCCCAAAATTTCTGGGGTTGGAAATTGTGATCAATTAGTCGATGAAGCGGAATTTGCTCCAAGGCTTGATGAAGTCCAGCAAAATCAGTTCTTCAGGTGAGATACTGCCGATTTTGTTCTTGCGTGGTTCTTTGTGCGGTTCGAGCACGATTTGGAGCTCGTTCTTGTAAATCCCAAAGTCATCATTACCGACGAGAATATCACCGCGTTGGAATTCTTCAGTGTTATCATGCGGCGCGTTGGGAACATCTTTGTAAGTAACCCGCGGCATCGTCGAACGAATCACTAAGCTGTTCATATCGCCACGACGGAAATGTTGCGGCTTCAACGCCACGGTTTTTTCAATGTCATTGACCGCATCCACGAAATCAATGTGGAATTGAACTTGATAGCGATCGATCCGCGCCAAGGCTGCTAATTCAGCCTCAGAAGCGTAAGCATTGCCAATGATCACATCATCAATGCCACCACTGGCGAATAAATGCTTCGCTTGCACTTCGATTGGCAAACGGCGATCCATTTCCAAAGTAGGCAAGCCATCATTAACATTCCAAGGACCTTGGTCGCCGACTTGGCTGGCAACGAAAGCGGCGGTATGGATGCCAAATTTGCGGAAGCGTTCGGTACATGCCATAAAGAAATCGTAAGGCAAACCGGTGCCGACTTGCGGATAGAAATTATGGCAGCCATAAAGGAATGGCGTGTTGGCTTGGTAGCTAATAATGTTGTTGAGGTAATCAACATTATTACTCATATTCAATTCAACGATCAAGCCATAAGGGTTATAAGACAGCATCGCCTCAGTCGCGCCGTTGAACCCTTCGTCAAGACGGATCCCAGCCACGTGTAAGCCGCTAAAGAATTTCAAATCATCATAACTGATTCCCAGTTGTTCGAAAATCCGTGGCGCCACATCGAGAACCGTCGCGTAGCCCAACTCATTGCCCACATCAATGATCTTTTGGAATTTGTTTTTAGTTTCTTCAACTGAGCCTTTGATTTCCAACATACTCATGAAGATCCGGCTGAAACCATATTTGTGTCCCAGTTCTAAATAGGCTTTGTCCGCCTCAAAGGTACTGTGATCAGGATAAATCGATAAGCCTAATTGTCGCATTGTCATAATCAATAATCTCCTTCGTTGATTTTTGCCAGCGGTGGCATTTGATCCGACCGCAGAGACAGCTTATTTACAAAAAACATTATACACCAGAATCAGTTGAGAAACCGCTGTAATACTTGAAATAAAGGCGTTCGAACGCCCACCTGCTCCCAAAAAGGATAACTGGTTTAGGTGCGGCGATTCCAAGCGAAGACAAGCTAGTTGCTGGAAGGTGTCGGGGAAATCAATATTGGTATATACCGATTTTTGACTGGGAAATTATTTTACTTTTTGCGTAATTCGCTGAGTGGGCATACCCTCAAGTAATCAAGCGGCGCAAAATGACCCATGCGCTATCTTATTTTTCCTTTTCTAACCGCGGTATTCGGGGTATGATACAATCATGTGAAGTTCGTACGTGTTTCAGTTGGACACGAGCCCGTTGTTAGAGAGGAAATATATATGTCAGTTAAAGGTAATATTCAAGGAATGCAGGGTAAGTTATCGGCCACCGAGCGACAAATCGCCGATTATGTGTTAGCGCATCCGGATGAGGTTTTGAAGATGACCGTCCAAGATCTGGCCGCGACTTCGGGCGCTAGCGCCGCGACAGTCAGCCGTTTTGCGCGAAAACTGAATTTTTCAGGGTATAGTGAGCTAAAGATCCAGCTATCTTCAGATTTATCGACCACCAACTTTCAGCCCGAATTATATAAGGAAATTCAGCGCAACGAAAGCCTTCATTCCATCAAATCGAAGCTGTTGAATAATGCGGAGCAATCATTACGGGAGACTGTCGACCAGATTCGACCGGAAGTTGTTGATCAGTTGATCAAGCAGATTTCCCGTTCTTATCAGCTGTTGCTTTTTGGGGTCGGCGCGTCTTACTTGGCTGCCGAGGATATTGCCCAGAAATGGACCCGACTGGGCTATGCTTGCACTTGCAGCGATGATCTGAACCAAATCTTGCCCCTGGCCGTGACCGCTGATCGGAAGAAGAGCTTGGTCTGGTTGGTTTCCAATTCCGGCGAATCACCAGAGGTCATTATGGCGGCTCGAATCGCCAAGCGGGCCCAATTGCCAGTGATTACGATGACAAAGATCGGGAATAACACCTTATCCAAATTGGCTGATATCTCAATCCAAACCTCACAACCAATGGAAAGCAATTTAAGAATTGCCGCCACACAATCGCTTCATGCTCAATTCATGCTGATCGATATTCTTTATTACGCGTTTGTCAGCCGCTTTTACGATGAAGCAAAAGAAAACGTGGAACGTTCCTATGACGCTATTACTGAGTACAAACAAACGATGCGCCGCGGTCTACACTAATTACGTCGCTCCAGCCGCCCAGCGACAAGTCGCGCCGTGACAGTATTTGACCTGTCATCTTGTTTAGCAATCACAAGGTGAGTAGGTCTTTTTTTGCGGAAATCATGAAACTTTTTTTCAAAAAAAGATAAAAACTATTGAAATTAATATTAAACTGGCTTATGATGGTGTTGTTGGAAAAGGCTTACAATTCTATGACTTGATTTATTATTAGCAAGATTTGCGAGACTGTTATTATTTTTTTGGTAGGTCGATTCTGATAGATCACTTAAGTTAAGGAGGGATAGCTTGCTTGGCTTTTCAGTTTATTTAAACCAGCCCCTAGATAATCAGATCCACGCTCAGATCCGCTCATATCATGCGGCTGGATTTACTGGCGTGTTCACCTCACTTCATATTCCTGAAGACGATCCAAAGGTGTTACGGCAGCGGTTGGCGACCTTGGTTGATTGGTGTGCGGAGCTGGATTTGACCGTGGTGGCTGATGTGTCACAGGTCGGGCTGGCCCGCATGAATATCGATGTTGGTGATGTTCAAGCGGTGGCTTCATTGAAGTTGACCGGATTACGAATCGATGATGGCGTTGAAATGGCAACTGTCGCCCGCCTTTCGCGGGCAATGATGATTGCGTTGAATGCTAGCACATTATCGGCGGCAGATATTACGGAGTTACAGGCAAACAAGGCCAACTTTGAACATCTGGAAGCTTGGCATAATTATTATCCAAGACCGGAAACTGGTCTAGACCGATATTGGTTTGAAACAAAGAATCAATGGTTACACACGTGTGGGTTCAAAACAATGGCTTTCATTCCCGGCGATCTAAATCAACGGGGCCCTATTTTCGCTGGGTTGCCAACACTAGAAGAACACCGTGAGCAACAACCGTTTGTAGCGGCGTTGGATCTTCTTCAATTAGGGACAGACCGCGTTTATGTTGGTGATGTTGGATTGACGGCAACGAGTCAACAAGCTTTTCGGACGTTCGCGGAAACGGGTTCGATTGCCCTTCATTTGGCAACGGGGCCCGAGGGATTATCTCAACGTGTTTGGCATAATCGTCCTGATGTTGCGCGGGATGTCATCAGACTACAGGAAGGTCGCGTCGCTCAATTGTTTGAGACGACGCCGATTCCGGCGAAGACCCGAGTACGCGGGAGCATCACGCTGGATAATCAGCATTATGCACGCTACGCAGGGGAATTGCAGATCACGCGCCGTGATTTGCCGCGTGATCCACGAGTCAATGTGATCGGACAGATCGCCCAGTCTGATTTAGCACTTTTACCTTTTATTGGTGCCGGGCAAGCCATACTTTTCTTGAATCAAGAATGAAAGAAGCGGTTTAAATGAACTTAGGAAATCTCACCACAGAAACAAGAAACAAGAAAACGATGCACTTAGACACGATGTCTGTTCATGAATTTGTCACAGTGATGAATCAGGAAGACCAAACTGTTGCCGTGAGCGTTGAACAGGCTTTACCAGTGATCGAGCAGGCCATTACCACGATTACCACCACGTTTAGAAATGGTGGTCGTCTATTTTACATGGGTGCCGGGACAAGTGGTCGTTTAGGCGTTCTTGATGCGGCCGAATGCGTCCCAACTTTTGGCATCGAACCTGAGATGGTGCAAGGATTGATCGCAGGTGGTGCCAAGGCCATGACGATCGCGGTCGAAGGTGCTGAGGATTCCTTAGAACTAGGGGCGACAGACCTAGCAGAACGGCAACTTTCAGCGAAAGATACAGTTGTGGGGATCGCCGCTAGTGGACGGACACCATATGTGATTGGTGGATTGGACTATGCGAAGGAAATTGGCGCGGCGACCGTTAGCCTTTCTTGCAACGCCGGTGCGTCAATCAGTGAACATGCGGGAATTGCGATCGAAGTCCCTGTTGGACCTGAGATCTTGACCGGATCGACTCGGTTGAAGGCAGGTACTGCACAAAAATTAGTCTTAAATATGTTGTCCACAGGTGCTATGATTGGTATAGGCAAAGTCTATAAAAACTTGATGGTCGATGTGAAGCCGACCAATGAGAAATTGGTTGAGCGTAGCAAACGTATTATTCAGCAAGCAACAGAATGCGACGCGCAAACTGCTGCGACCTCTTTTGCCGCCGCCGATCATGACGTGAAATTAGCAATCGTCATGACCATGACGGGTGTCGCTAAAGAGCAAGCGCAGGCACTTTTGCAACGTGCAGATGGTTTTATTAGTAAAGCAGTTGAATTGAGTAAGGAGGAGTAATAATGGCTCAAGATAAATATTCAACCATCGGTGACCAGATCTACAAGCATATTGGCGGTCCCGAGAACGTTGAACGGTTGATCCACTGTATGACTCGTGTGCGGATCACCGTCCGTGACGAGAGCAAGGTTGATATGGATGCCCTGAAGAAGATTCCTGGCGTCCTCGGTGTTGTTCAAGAGGATACCTTGCAGATCATTGTTGGCCCAGGCACTGTTAACAAAGTTGCTCAGGCAATGGTTGATCAGGTGGGGGTCGATTTAGGCGAAACCTTCCCTAAGTCGGGTCAAGCGCATCACCAAGCAGCAAACGGCGAAGGCTATGAAGCGAACAAGAGCGCTGTTGAAGCGAAAGCAAGCCAAGTCCACGCTGAACAAAAGGCGAAATTAAAGCAAACTTGGTGGCGGCGTGCGCTCCAGCATATTTCTGCAATCTTCATTCCATTGATTCCTGCCTTTGTTGGTGCCGGCCTGATTTCTGGGATCGCCGGGATTTTAGGTAACATGCAAACGGCTGGAATGATCGGCAAAGATTGGGCGCAGATCATTCTTGTTTTGAAAGTTATCAATAGTGGGTTATTTGGTTATCTTAATGTTTATGTCGGGATCAACGCGGCTAAGGAATTTAAAGCAACCCCTGGTTTAGGTGGGATCATCGGTGGTTTGGTTTATTTACCAGGCGTTGTCGCACCAGTAACGATTACCAACATCTTTACTCACCAACCTTTGTCAGCTGGACAAGGTGGGATCATTGGGGTCTTGCTGGCTGTCTGGGCATTATCCTATATTGAAAGATTCTTACACAAACATATTCCGGATTCTGTCGATATTATTTTCACACCAATGCTGACACTGTTGGCAACGGGGATCATTACGATCTTCTTCCTGATGCCGTTAGCCGGTGCTGTTTCTGATTCCCTGGTCGGCTCGATCAACTGGGTCTTGAAGGTCGGGGGCGCATTCTCAGGCTTTATCTTGGGGCTGTTCTTCTTACCAATGGTTATGTTTGGCTTACACCAAATTTTGACACCAATTCATTTGGAAATGATCAAAGATCTTGGCTACACGCCACTATTGCCTATCTTGGCGATGGCTGGCGCCGGCCAAGTCGGTGCCGCGATCGCGCTTTGGATCCGTTGCCGGAAGAACAAACAACTAACTGGGATGATCAAAGGTGCTTTGCCTGTTGGGATCCTAGGGGTTGGAGAACCATTGATCTATGGGGTTAGTTTGCCATTAGGCCGACCATTCATCACAGCTTGTATCGGTGGTGGTATCGGTGGTGCGGTCATTGGCGCCATCGGTAACGTTGGCGCGATTACGATCGGACCTTCAGGTGTTGCCTTGATTCCATTGATCGCGAATGGTAAATGGTTAGGCTACGTCTTCGGGTTGCTGGCCGCTTATCTTGGTGGGTTCATTGCCACTTACTTCTTCGGTGTTCCTAAGACAGCCATGGCTGCTACTAACGAAGATGGCACACCGGTTGTTGAAGATGTTCCTGCTACTGAAGCAGCAACGACAACAGCTCCTGTTGCTGGTACAAGCGAATTTGTTGCTCCTGTTTCTGGTCAATTGGAACAATTAGGCGCAGTGAAAGATGATGTCTTTTCAACAAAGATGGTTGGTGATGGCTACGCGATCGAACCAACTGTGGGGACAGTTGTTGCGCCCGTTGATGGCACGATCGTGAGTGTCATGGATACCAAGCACGCTTGGACAATGACCACTGCCACCGGATTAGAAATCATCGTTCATTTAGGGCTAGATACCGTTGAGTTGAAAGGTGTACCCTTTACGATGAATATTCAGGCTGGTCAACAAGTTCATGCAGGCCAACAAGTTGGACTGATGGATTTGAAAGCAATTAAGGCTGCTGGTAAAGGGACGACGGTAATTACCGTTGTTTCCAACATGGATCATGTTGCTGCGATCAGTGCTTACAAAGATGGTCAGATCGAAGAAGGCGCCAAGGTTCTTAACGTCACAAGTAAATAATTTTCAACGAAGTGATTACTTTGTTAAAAATAGAGACTGATCACAGAACACGATTGTTTTGGATCAGTCTTTTCTTGTTGAAAGGAGTTTTCAAATGAGCGTCAATGTGATTCAATTGGAAAAGGCGGATAATATCCGTGATTTAGGGGGCTATCGCACAACGGCTGGCCGCTTGGTCAAGTCCCACAAACTTTTAAGAGCGGGATCGTTGGCCAAGCTGTCACCGTCGGACCAAGAAACGCTACGTCAATATGGTCTTAAAACGGTTGTTGATCTGCGCTCGCCTCAAGAGTGTCAGAATGCACCGGATCGGCTACCACAGTCAATTGCGTATTACAACAACTCGGTTTTCCCCGTGGATGAAACTGAGGTCAGTAAAGATATCGTTGAATTGCGGACCAAATATGATAGTGATCCTCTTTCCGGCTTTCAAAATATGATCAACACTTATCGCGATATGGTCGTTAAGCCCACGGCACAGCAAGCGTATCGTCAGTTTTTCACCTTGCTTGCTGCCAATCAAACTCCCGGTGAAAGTGTATTGTATCACTGTTCTGCCGGCAAAGATCGAACGGGAATGGCCACGGTCTACTTGCTGACGGTGCTCGGTGTGGGGGCGGAAACGATTCGCCAGGATTATTTGTACTCTAATCAGTTGTTGCAAGATTCCTTAGCTCAGCGTGAGCGGGAGACGCGGCTCAATGGCGGTAATCGGGTCTTGCAGGCCACGGTGCGTTCGTTAGGATTGGTCGCGAACGAATATCTTGACGCCGCCCTCTTGCTGATTGATGAACAGTATGGTGGCCTGGCGAAATACTTGCAGGATCAGCTCGATGTTAGTGCTGCGCTGCAGACCCGCTTACGCGAAATCTATTTGGAATAAACAATAGGTGTGCTTAAAAATTGGACATCACTCCGAACAACTTCCAAGCATTAACTTGGCAATGTTTTTGGTCTCCGAAAGCATTGCGTAGTTAAGCGTAAGCAGCTAGATCGGTGAACACGTTTCTAAAAAAGAACCTACCCTCAATCAAGTTTAAGTTGATTGGGGGTAGGTTCTTTTCGATTTTTTTATCAATTCAATTCCGTGGCGCCTAGTCCATCACCCACAGGCAATTCAGTAACTTCAGACTTGTTCAACAGATCCTCGGTCAAGTGCGCCTCGTAGAGTTGCAGGGAGTCGTAAGGCTGGAAGTAGAGCGTTTGGGTGGTCAGGTCAACAAGGGAACGATATTGCGTGTAATCGACGCTGCCGTCATCCTTGATTTTCACGCCGCGAGGAATCGTGACATTGTCTAGAATCCGGAAGAGGTTGACCACATTCTTCTCGGTAGTCTCGGCGGCTTCGATGTTGCTGAGCAGATAGCTGGCGCGAACGAAGCGCTCAGGTGAGGTGTAACCGCCAGGTAGGCCGAACGTACCGGATCCAGGGCCAAAAGCGTTCAGCTTGTAGCCGTTGATTTCGCGATTAGGGGCGCTATGTGGATTCAGCGGTAAGTAATTGCGGAGGTTCGTCAGGTGCCAATTGAAATCAGGACTGTTGGCCATGACTTTAATGGGGTCATCAATGATCTGCAAGCTTTGGTCCTTGGTTTCGATCACCACGGTGGCGCCGCTCAAGTCACTGAGAATAAAGTGCAGGGGCGAGGTCACTTTCAAAAGTGCGCTGGGCGCGTCCACCAAGCTGATTTGATCGATCGATGCGCGAACATCGGCGATGCTCGCCATTTTACCTAAAACCCACATGATGAATTCATGCGGCGCCAATTGGCCGGCTTTTCCCGACACGGGTTTGGCATATTCAGCTTCACCGGCGAAGTAGAGTTCGGCCATTGCAAGGCCCTTCTCGTTGACGCCATCAGCGACTAAATAATCGCCAAGTTTACGACCGATACCAATAAAACCATAATCGAAATGGAAATGTTCGCCTAATTGGGACGTCCATTCATAATTCCGCGGGGTGACCACTGGCCGACCTTTCAATTCGGGGCCGAAATCCATGGTCCGACCCAAGAAAATATGTTGATTCTCTGCGATATAACTAATACTTGTACACATGCCAATTCCTCCTCGACCAACACGTCTGACCGTGACACTTTGTCATTATTGATCTTGCTTTTATTCTAGCACGATTTGATCTAAGCGACTATTGATTACAATTAGGATAAGTGTTTTATTTTGATTGGGAGGCAGGGGCACAATTGAAACAGCTCCCCGCTGAGGCGTCACAGCGCCTTTCCTTTTGGGGTTTTGAAACGTGTTCGCTGTCAGCTGTCAAACCATGATTCGTTTTGGGGAAGAGATGGCAACGTCAAGCAATGAAGTTGATTCAGTAAGAACTAAATTTAGCAGCTCAGCTAAGCTTTCCTGGGGTCACCAATATCGAGTTGCGGACCACTAGCCACGGTCGTCAATAACGTGGCGTCGAATCAATTGGACACAGCTTGCTAGTCGGCGTGAGTGCTTCAATGAATAAGATACCATGAGCGGCTGGAGCGGAGAGAATCGGGGTGAGATCGCCGTGAAATTAAAGGAGAGCGTGGAACACAACGGGTTGCTTTTGAGCACGACTAGTGATTTCACTGGATTGATGCAGTCAATCCAGTGAAATTGCGTATCGGCGCAGAAAGCAGTTGTGTGGAACGCGTTTTTGGCGGCTCCGCCGCTTAGGACAAGGCTCAGCTTTGAGATTCGCGTGGGCTTTGCGAAGCTCAAAGTGACGCCCACAGCGAGCTCACCCCGATTCTCGCAGCGCAAGCCGCGGGCAAGATAGAAACGTGCTCACCGACCTAGCCCCTTCCGCTTAGCTACGCAACTATTCTGGAGGCACAGACCAGCCTCCAAAATAGTTGCTAGGCTAATGCTCGGGGGCTGACCAGGTCGGTTCGCACTCTGTTTTGAAACGTGCTGCGCGCAACTGACTTCTGTGCTTAGCTACAGAATTGGCTCGGAAGCAAGGCCCAGCTTCCAAACCAATTCTTAGGCTAATGCTCGAAGTCAATCCGTTGCGCTCCGCACTGTTTTTTTGAAACGTGCTCACCGACCTAGCTCCTTCCGCTTAGCTACGTCAGTGTTCCGGGGGCTAAGACCGGCCCCCAAAACGCTGACTAGGCTAATGCTCAGGAGCTGACCAGGTCGGTTCGCACTCTGTTCTCAAGCAAAAGCCCCTGCCTAAAAAATCAGGCAGGGGCGATGGAACTTTATGCCTCTAGGGGCTCCAGTTTCAGCATTTCGTATTGTGATTGGTAAAGTTGGTAATAAAGTCCGTGTTGGTGCATCAATTCATCGTGTGTGCCGTGTTCCATGATCTGGCCACCATCAATGTAGAAAATCTGGTCGCAGTTTTTGATTGTGGATAAACGGTGGGCGATGATGAAGGAAGTGCGACCTTTCAGTAGGGCCAGCAAGCCAGATTGTAATAATTCTTCTGTCTTGGTGTCAATGCTGGAAGTGGCTTCATCCAGGATCAGGATCCGCGGATCAGCCAGTAAGACGCGGGCGAAGGCGACCAGTTGTCGTTGACCGGCGGAAAGGGTGCTCCCGCGTTCTTCGACTTTAGTTTGGTAGCCGTCTTTCAATTCGCTGATGAAATCGTCAGCGCGGACGATTTTGGCGGCGGCGACGACTTCTTCGTCGGTAGCGTCCAGCTTGCCGTAACGGATGTTATCCATGATCGTGCCGGAGAAAATAAAAGTGTCTTGCAACATGACGCCCATTTGTTTCCGGAGCGAGGACAGGGTGACATCGCGCACGTCATGATCATCGATCTTAACATCGCCCTCGTTGACATCGTAGAAGCGACTCAACAGGTTGATGATCGTGGTTTTACCAGCGCCGGTCGGACCGACTAAGGCGACGGATTGACCTTGGTCCACGTGGAAATTCACGTCGGTCAGGATATTCTTCCCAGGTTCATAGCGGAAGTAAACATGATCGAAAGTGACATGGCCTTGGATTTGAGGCAGGTTCTTGGCCTGGGATTGGTCTTCGATCTCTGGCTTTTCGTCCAGGGTTTCAAAGATCCGTTCCAAGTAGGCCGTGGCGGTGATCAGCGAATTATAGAAGTTCCCGATATTGATGACGGGGTTCCAGAAGTTGTTGATATAACCGATGAAGGCGATCAGCGTCCCGGTACTAACGTCAACGCCGATATTGCGGATCCCGACGAAGTAGATCAAGCTCATGGTCAAAACGGCGATATTTTGCACGCCGGGCCAGAGCAGGAACTGGATCTTGACCGCGTGCATCCAAGAGGTCCGGTAGGCTTCGTTATCCTCGTTGAAGATGCGGAAGTTTTCCTTCTCCCGAGCGAAAGATTGGGTCACTTTGATCCCGGAAATACTTTCGTGGATATATGCGTTCAAGTTGGACTGCTTGTTACTGAGGATCTGGTAGGCTTTCCGTTGCCGATCTTGGATAAACCAGACCATGATCACCAAAACCGGGATCAAGATCAAGCTGTACCAAGTCAGACGCGCGTTGATGGCGAACATGAAGATCAAGGTGATGATCACGTTGAAAACATCGGAAATCAAGTTGACCAAACCGTTCGACAGCAGATCACTCAAGGTGTTGATGTAATTGACCACCCGAATCAAGATTTTGCCGTGGGGCCGATTATCGAAGTAGGAGAAGGACAGGCGTTGTAAATGCTGGAAAATATCCAAACGCATATCTTTCAAGACATCTTGGCCTAATTCGGTGATGTGGTAGATCCGGTAGCGCAGACACCAGCCAATGAAGAACAGTGAGGCGGTAAAGAGGCCGCCGATCAGCCATAATTGGCGATAATCCTTATTGGGGATGATCGTATCAATGGTGATTTTAGTGAAATATGGTCCTAACATCCCGGCGACATTGGCGAGAATGATCACGATCAAAATCAGGTAGATCTTGGTCATATAAGGTTTTAAATAGTGAGCTAGTCTTTTGTAATCATGCCAATTGAACTGTTTCGTCAGTTCTTCATCGACGTTTGATTTATTTCGTGTTGCCAACTTGCTCCCCCTTTTCTAAGCCCAGTTGTTTCTGGAAAACTTCATAGTATTTGCCGTGTAGCGCCATCAGTTCATCATGGGTGCCGTGTTCAACCACACGGCCTTTCTCCATTAAGAGAATCTGATCGGCGTCGCGGACAGATGAGATCCGGTTGGCGATGATGAAGGTGGTCTTCTTGGTGGTCATCTTACCTAATTCCTGTTGGATCTTGGTTTCGGTCTCCATATCAACGGCCGAAGTCGTATCGTCCAGGATCAGGATCGACGGGTCCTTGGCCAAGGCACGAGCCAGGGAGATCCGCTGTTTCTGACCGCCAGATAAACCGACGCCCCGCTCGCCAACGACGGTTTCATAACCTTCAGGCATCTTCGCGATAAAATTATCAGCGTCCGCGATCCGCGCCACTGACTGCACGTACTGTTCGTCTAAGTGCGGCCGACCGAAGGAAATATTGTCCGCGATCGTGTTTGAGAAGAGGAACACATCCTGCATGACCATAGAAATATTGTCCCGCAATTCGCGGATCGGATAATCCTTGGCGTTGCGATCATCAATCGCTACTGTGCCGCTCGTCGGATCGTAGAAACGCCCGATCAAGTTGACTAGCGTGGTTTTGCCAGAGCCGGTCTCACCAATGATGCCGACTGTTTCACCTGGTTGCGCGGTGAAATTGATGTCGGTCAAAACATGGTGTTCTGGGTCGTCAGCGAAATGGAAGCTGACGTGGTCAAATTCAACCTTGCCTTGGACCCGGACTTGGTTCTTGGCATTGCGAACTTCAATCTTGGGTTTGGCCGCCAGCATTTGCCGAATCTTGACGCAAGAAGCCAAGAAGCGCTCCACATCGTTGATCAGCCAGCCACTCATCCGCATGGGCTGATTGAGCATCCATAAGTAGCCGTTGAAGACGACCAGGTCACCCAGCGTCATTTCACCCTTGATGACCAAATAACCGCCGAAAACCAGCGCGATCACGCTTAAACTATTGGCCACCCCATCTTGCCAAGGCAAGAAACGCTTGGAAACATTAGCGGCGTCCATGTTACGCTTCTTGTAGTCTTCGTTATGTTCGTTGAATTTCTCGATTTCGAAGTCCTCACGAACGAAGGCTTTGACGACGCGATTACCACTGATGTTTTCTTCCACCATGGAATTTAGCCGCGAGAAACTTTGTCGAATTTGGAAGAAGACCGGGTGTTGCGCCCGAGCCATTGCCTGAGTTAAGAAATAGATCACTGGGGTGACCGCTACCAAAGCCAGAGTCAGTTTCCAGTTGATCGTGCCCATAATAATGATCGAAACAACAAAGTAGAAGATGCATTCCAGAACTTGGTAGCTGACCCAAGAAACGAAATGACGAATCGCGTCGGTATCGCCGGTCATCCGGGTCATGATGTCACCAACACGTGTGTGATTAAAGAAGTCGAAATCCAACTCCTGCAACTTTTTGTACATATCCTGACGCAAATCGAATAGGGTGTTCTGGCCGGTTTGTTCGAATAAAAGTTGGTAAAGATAGCGGGTGATCGTCCGCACCAGCGTCGCTCCGATCATGATCAGCAAGAAAGGCACGAGTAAACTGTCCTTATTGCCATCGATAACCTGATCGACGATTTGCCCCATAATATATGGATTGACTAAAATCAAAGCCGTACTGATCAAGAACAAGAACGTTGCGATGATCAGTTTGCGTCGGTTAACTTTGACATACTGCCAGATCCATTGAAAATTATTCATAGATTTGAATCCTCCAATCTTCAAGAGTCTATTATCAACGTTTTTTTCGAGATTGGAATGGTCAATACTCGTCAAATTAATGTACAATGTTATACGTAGACCTATATCAACTGAAAGGGGTCAATCAGATGAGTTATGCCGACGCCAAAACGTTCAATCCTGAGATTCTCTACGCCTATGATCCCTGGAATAAAGTCGCGGGTGGTTACAATTTACACAGTCACGATTTTCTGGAGATCAGCATCATGTTGGAAGGTCAAGCCCACTACTTCATTGACGAACATTGGGTCGATGTCCAGGCTGGCCAGATCATGCTGTTCAATCCAGGCGTGCACCACGCTGAGCAACAACGACCAGACACGTATTCCCACCAACTCCATTTGGGCATCAAGAACATTTCCCTCCATGGACTCCCCCGTAATTTCCTTCCCACGAAGAAATCACAACTAGAAATCGGTGAGTATCAATATAAGATCATTGACAAAGCTTGGCAATTGGTCGGCGAGATCGACCAACAAGACGCGGATTACCAATTGATCAGTAAGGGAATCATCATCGAGATCCTTGTCTATATCCTGCGGGGCTTAACGATCCGCGAGGAGAATTACATCAAGCCCTTCTTATCTAAAACAGAAAAAAAGCAGAATCACCTGGTGGACAGCGTGATCTACTTTTTGGAGAATCATTATACGGAAGATATTACCTTGGAGCAGTTGGCCCGCGATAATTACGTCAGCCCGGCCTATTTGTCACGGATTTTCAAAGAGGCCACGGATATGAGCCCGATCAATTACTTGATCCAGATCCGCTTAAAGAACGCCCACGCTCTGTTGAAAAATGAAACCGATACCACCGTCAAAGAAATCGCTTCGGCGGTGGGCTATGAGGACGCCTATCATTTCAGCAAGCTCTTCAAGAAATATTACGGTGTGTCACCGTCACAGGTGGAAGATAAATAGATGCATGCTCGAGTTGCCCGTGAAAAAGTTTGCGACCCACACTGGGAAGCAAACTTTTTTTGGATTGGGTTGGAAGCGTGTGCCTGGCTGTTAAGTTGATTGTTGGGCGGATGCTTGAACGCTGACGGTGACGAATGCCAATGCAGAGAGGTCGAAGACTAGGCGGGCGCTTCAGCTGCCCCAGATCGAATTGGCCTTCAGATAGGCGATGTTCAGGGAAAAAGCGAAGCGTCAAACCAACTTATTAACAGTTTTTATTTTTTGTTATGGTCGCTTCCAGGCTAAGATTAAAATATTTTTTCATTTGCATAACTTTTTTGGAAATATTAAAAAAATAAACAAATTCGCATCGATGTAAGCGAAACCAATTGTCTGATATTGCCGACTTCTTCGACATTCGGGGCGTTGGGTTTTAGTCGTTGGTAAAATGATGGTTAAAGCCATAATTTCATCTATCTCCAACCAAGGTCCAATTCACAGATGGGATATTTTGTGTTATCGTGGACAATAAGGAGTGATTCATATGAGAATTGGAATTCCCAAAGAAATCAAAAATAACGAAAACCGAGTTGGCATTACTCCTGCTGGCGTGCAAAATCTCGTGCAGGCCGGCCAAGAAGTCGTAGTGGAAACCAATGCGGGACACAACGCTGGTTATACCAACGCTGACTATCAAGCCGCTGGCGCGACTGTAGCAACTGCTACAGAAGCGTGGGCTGGCGATATGGTGATCAAGGTCAAGGAACCATTACCTGAGGAATATCATTTCTTCAGACCTGGCCTGATTCTTTATACTTACTTACATCTGGCGCCAAATCCTAAACTGACCGCAGCGCTATTGGAAAATGAAGTTACCGCAGTTGGGTACGAAACCATGCGAGGCAAGGATGGCGGTTTGCCAGCTTTGAATCCTATGAGCGAAGTTGCCGGACGCATGGCCGTTTTGATCGGCGCTCAATTTTTGCAAGAACAGTATGGTGGTAAAGGTGTGTTACTGAGCGGCGTTCCTGGCGTGCGCAAGAGTCACGTGACCGTGATCGGCGGCGGCACTGTCGGTCTGAACGCGGCCAAAACCGCCATGGGTCTGGGGGCTCAAGTGACGATCCTCGATATCAATCCGGCTACCTTAGCGCGGATCGACAATTTGTTCGATGGTCATATTCAGACGCTCTTCTCGAACCCCGCCAATATCGCCCATTCAGTCAAACACGCGGACGTGGTAATTGGCGCGGTCTTGATTCCAGGCGCTAAGGCACCGAAATTAGTGACCGATGAGATGGTGGCAGCGATGGAACCTGGCTCAGTCATGGTCGATATTCCAATCGATCAAGGCGGCATTTTCGAAACCAGTGACCATGCCAGCACCTTCGACGACCCAATCTACTTGAAACATGACGTGATCCAATACGCGGTCGCCAACATTCCTGGCGCCGTGCCGAAGACCGCCACTGATGCGCTGACCAGCGTCACGATTCCATACGCGCAACTGATTGCCCAACAAGGCATCTCTGAAGCTGTCAAAACTAACCCGACGATCGCTTCTGGACTCAACACCTATCGCGGCCACATTACCGCTGCCGCCGTAGCTAGTAGCCTAGAACAAGCTTATGTCGATCCCCTGACCCTGGTTTAAATCCCCAATCATATAAAAAACAAATCGACCCCGAGTTTCACTGATAATAGTGAAACTCGGGGTCGATTTTTTGGCCTAGAATTTTAGCCTATTTCAAAGTGGTGCTAGGCTTACGCGCAGAATGGTCTTTCGCTTCTCCGGCGCAACTCGGCGAAAGTCAGACAAATAAATCTCTTTGTGCGCCTTGCTGGTGCGCCGATAACCAGCCTGCTCAACAAATGCGCCCAAGCGCGCGAAACTAGCCGGCTCATCATCAAACGCGCCCTGATGCAAAATCATCCCCACTAAACCTTCATCTCGCTCAATCAAGGCCACCTGCGCCAGTTCGGCCGGGGTTAGTTTCTTTGCGGCCATCACCTGCGCCTCCGCAAAGACAGCGGCCGTCACAAAGTCCGGCTGCTTGATCATGATCGTGTACAACAACTGACTCTTGTCCAACCCAGTGGCCTGATAATCCGCTGGCAACGTCCAGAACCCTTCCAGCGGATAAACCCCATAATCGAACGCTCCCGGGAAATCAATTCCTTTTCGCGGCGCCATTTTGATCGTGTAACTCAACGTATATAACGTCTGGATCGCCGCGCTGAACGCCGCATTATCATTCGGGTCACCTTGCCCTTTGATCGCCAAGAATCGTTGCCGCGGCAACGTGACAATACTAGGTGCTTTCTTAGTTGGATAAATCTCTTTCTCACTGGTTCGCCATGAATATGTTGACATGGGAGATTACCTCCTGGGGAATTAAATTTTGAATCTCAATGCGCATTAATGGAGTAAAAAACAGATAGCTTTATGTTCTGCGGATAGTTCCCAAAGTCTTTTCCAAAAATGGTGATGCCGCCTTGGTTGGGAGAAGCCGGATCGATACCGATTTTGAACTTAATGGTTGAGCCGCTAGTTAAATTTAAGTCATTGATTGTAATATCGGAAATAGATTCTCCATCTATGGCAGTGTCTGTTTTCAGTACGCGAAGGTGCTTGAGTAATCCGTATTGACTAAAAGAGGAATCCCACCAGGAAGGCGTGAGCCGACCACGGACATCCGAGTAGTTGCCGGGAACCGTGTCAAACCCAACAAAAACATCGTTGATCCAAAAAGACAGATCACTAGGCCAATTATTGTTTGACTGAGGAAATTCTGAGGAAACCTCCATTGAAACTTCAATTAGTTCAGGCGAAGCATTTTGTGGAATCTTATTTGGTACAACATATTCTACAGTCCCATTTGAAAACCAAATCAACGAAGCTTTGAATCGCTGTGGTGAAAGAAATATCTCTGGGTCGTCAAATTTCCCGATGCGCGAATCCTTTCCAACCATACCACAGGTTGGCTCAATATCTTGATTGCTGAAATAGTTGCCTAATTCTATGTCATAGTCGATACGGCGAAATTCAGGATAGATTTTCTGAGGCAAATTTATGAGGATCGAGTCCGTAACAATTTGAAGATACTTTTTCCGACGGTCATCCATATTCTGCGTCGTCTCTACCAATATTCCCGCATCCTCTAGAATGCGGATGTGTTTAGAGATGATGGCCTTACTATAATGCAATTCATCGGCCAGTTCAGTCACGGTATAAGACTTCTGGGCCAACTTATTGATTATCTCTAGCCGTGTTTCTGAGTTCAAGGCTTTAAAGACAGGTAGACTGTCATTTGTAAGATCGATTTCCATTTTATTACCTCCAGATAACTGATGTACGTTTCGAAATTAAAAAAGCAAAATATTTGAGTAGCAATCCAAAATGAAAAGTGGGTCGGGCGCAAACAAGTTTCGATAATGGTTAACAATATCATACACTGTTTTACTAAATTAACCAAATGGTTTCCTAAATGGGCGAAATGTACGAAAACGGGTTGCTAATTTGGGCATCTTGGACTAATATCACACTTGTAAGCGTTTTAAATTTTTGGGTTTTCTTAATCGGGTCCGAAAATGATAAACAAAAAAGTTTACAAATGGAGGATTTTTCAATGAAATGGAATAAGGTTATGGCCACACTTTTGGTTGCTAGTTCTATTTTAGTTTTAGGGGCATGTGGTAAATCAAGTGGTGGTTCGGGCAGCTCTGAGAAGAAAGAAATCACATTTTGGAATCCATTCACCGGCCCGGATGGCAAGAATATGCAGGCGATGGTCAACGAATACAATAAGACCAATCCTGAATACAAAATCAAGAACATCTCAATGAAGGAAGGGGATATGTATACCAAAATTCCAACCGTAGTCAATTCTGGGAAAAATATTCCTGATCTAAACATTGTGCATGCGGAACGAATCAAGCTGTATAAGGCACAAGGAATGTTACAGTCATACGATAAATACTTGGAAAAATATCCCGAGATTAAGTCAGATAATTATGTTCAAGAAGCGTGGAAAATCGGTGATTTGGATGGCAAGCGATATAGCTTACCACTCGATATCCATACATTCCAAATGTATTATAACAAAGATTTAGTGAAAAAATACGCACCTAATGCGCTTGACGACAATATTGTAACTTTTGATGAGATTGAGGCGGCGGGCAAGGCTGCTAAGAAAGACAAGATAACAGCATTAGGGGTTACTTGGTTTAAGCCTAACTTCTTATCATTGTTTGCTCAATACGGTGGTGAACTTAGTAAGGATGGAACAAATGTAACTTTAGATACTGAATATGGTAAGGAAACATTAAACAAGTGGGTTTCGATGTATAAATCGGGGATCACTTCACGCGATGGGCAAGATCCCGCTCAACTTTTTGGTAGTGGAAAAGAAATTTTCTACCCAGAAGGAATTTGGATGCAAAATAATGTTAAGGGCTACAAAATCAATTGGGGAATGACGAATGCGCCACAGTTGAGCGATGACATTTCGAAAGCAGTCAACTGGTCTTCTTCACACCAGTTCGTCATGTTTAAGAGTAAAGGTCGCTCTGAGGCAAAAACCAAGGCAGTTCTGAAATTCATCAATTGGGTGCGGACTCATTCAATGGAGTGGGCAAAATCCGGACAAAACCCTGCATCCTTGGCAATCCGTGAAAATAAAGAATATTTGAAGATGCCGCAATCATTCTTGATCAACAGCAAGGAAGAGCAAGCAACGTTGAGAATCTTTGATTACAAGTATAATGGCTATGTTGCCGATAGCCTAGATGCTCATGTTGGGGATATCATCTTTGGCAAGACGACCGTCGATAAGGGCTTAGCCGGAATGCAAAAAGAAATTCAAGGTAAGATTGATAAAAACGAAGAATAGTAAGTGATTTTCATTATGGAGGGAGGCTGGATTTTTTCTTATCCAGCCTCATTTATTTGATTTAGGAGGGTTCAATATGCAAGCGGAAGCAGCTATCCCCGAGAAGAAAATCAAGAATAAACGAACAAATAAGTTGACCCCATGGCTCTTTGTTGCACCACACTTGATTATATTTGCAATTTTTTTCTTGATTCCTATTATTTTCGGTATCTATATTTCATTCACCAACTGGGATCTGTTGGGATCACCAGAGTTTGTTGGATTAGCAAATTACAAGGAAATACTCTTTGACTCGAGCTCCGTATTTTACGGTCAGTTACGAACGGGGCTGAAGAACACTTTTCTATTCGTTGTGCTGGCAGTGCCTTTTTGTATCATCGTACCGCTGTTAATGGCGCTGGCGTTAAATGCAAAACCAGTTTTGGGAAAATTCTTCCAGGCGCTATTCTATCTGCCAACGCTATTTGCTATTTCAGCTGTTGTTATTATTTGGAATTTGATGTTTAACACAACATATGGGCCAATCAATAAGTTCTTTCACATCAATACTGTTTGGACGGGGACACAACCTTATGCTTGGATTGCTATCGTCGTTGTGACAATTTGGTGGACAATTGGTGGGAACATGATTATTTACCAGGCAGCGCTAAACGGGATATCAAAGGATTATTATGAGGCCGCCGAAATCGATGGTGCCTCACCAATGCAGCAATTCTGGCGGATCACCTTGCCAAGTATTCGCAGTCAAATTCTTTATACAGTTGTCATGACAACGATTGCCCAGTTTAATATCTATGGGCAACCTTTGATGCTGACAGGTGGTGGCCCTAACAGTTCGACGTCGGTACTTCTGATGTATATCCAACAGAACGCCTTTGGCTCAGGGCAATCAATTGCAGGTATTGCATCTGCAATGGCAATGATCTTAGGAATCTGCATTATGATTGTTTCAGCAATTCAATTTGTCTTTCTTCGGGACAAATCAAAATAAGGGAGGGATACTCAATGAAGCAAAAGAAATATGTGTCAAAAACAATTGCGTTTGTTTTCTTGGCTATTTTGGCGGTAATCTGGGTAATTCCGCTCTTATGGGGAATTGTAACTTCTTTCAAGAGTGAGACAGAACTACAAACAATTGGTTTTAAGTTCTTGCCCATCCAGTGGGTTCTAAGCAATTACACTGAATTGTTAGTTAATAATGCAAGTACGCCGCTCTTACATTGGTTTATGAATTCCATGGTCATCTCTGTAAGTAATACGCTCCTTGTATTAGTGGTCGTTTCATTATCCGCTTTTGCTTATGATCGGCTCGAATTTAAGGGTAAAAATGCCTTGTTCTTCTTTTTAATGGCAACAATGATGTTCCCAGGGGTTGTTAACATTATTCCTTTGTACAAAATAATCGATTTATTTGGCTGGGTCAATACAAAATGGGCAATGATCGTGCCCGGCGCTGCTGGTGTATTTAACATTTTTCTGGTGCGTCAGTTTATGTCGAACATCCCGAAGTCTTTTGATGAGGCAGCGAGAATGGATGGGGCAAGTGATTTAACTATTTTTTGGAAAATCATTTTGCCACTATCTAAACCGGTGCTATTTGTAGTTGCGTTGTTCACTTTCACGGGATCTTGGAACGATTTTCTGTGGCCGTCAATCGTCTTCAATGACCTTGAAAAAATGCCAATCACACCAGGGTTACAACTACTCCAGGGTATGTATCAAGCCCAACCAACCTTGTTAATGGCAGGCGCACTGATTGCAATCGTACCAACTTTTATTCTGTATTTGTTCGCACAAAAGTACTTCCTACAGTCGATGTCCTTGTCAGCTGGTGTTAAAGGATAGGAGGCGTTTCGATGAACCGGAAATTAGAACGAAACTTAGTCAAGATTTTAGGGATTTGGCAGCTTATCGACGGTGTCATTACAATTCTATTGTATGGTTCGTACGTAAAGATATCGGGAACGAAGACCAACTCACCTTTAAATTTTCAAACTGCTAAAGCGTTAAATGCAGTGTTTGGCAGTCTGTATACGTTCACGGTTATCTTTGGTGTCGTTCTGATTGGTCTTGGGTTGTTGAATTTATATTTTTCTAAAACTTATTTTCGTGATAGTCAGTTGTCGTATAAATTGCCAATTTATTTACTGTGCCTAGGAATTCTTGCCTACTTCTGTATGGATATTATTACAGTTGGCTTAGCAATGGTTGCCGCAGTCGTGTGCTTGGCAAAAAATAAATCGATTAAGCAAACAAAACCACTTAATTGATCTTGCGTTATAGTGCGAAGAACGAATAATTAATAGATATGGAGAGATTAGATGAGTAATAGCAGGACAAGTTATCCGCGCCCACAATTCAAGCGGGAAGGTAACTGGATTAATTTAAATGGTTCGTGGGACTTCTGTTTTGATGATCAAAATATTGGTATAAAAGAAGGTTGGTTCAATACAGGGTTGCGCGATATCAAAAAAATCAATGTACCTTTTGTTTATCAAGCACCATTAAGTGGGATTGATTGCCAAGAAAAACATGATATTGTTTGGTATCAGCGCGAAATAGAGCTAACTTCAGAGACAAAACATCGAAGTATTCTTCATTTTGGTGCCGTTGATTACTTCGCGGATGTGTATGTTAACGGCGATTATATCGGCCACCATGAGGGAGGCGATGCATCGTTCTCGTTCGACATTACAGATACGTTGATACCTGGCGAGACTCAGATTATCACAGTTCGCGCTGAAGATCGTACTTACGACGAGACGATTCCACGAGGGAAGCAATCGTGGACAGGTAAATCTGAGGGGATCTGGTATACGAATTCAACCGGCATTTGGCAAACAGTTTGGGTTGAGAGCGTTGCACAAAAGCATATCGAGCAGGTGAGAATGACGCCTGACTTGGATCATACTTCAGTTAAACTAGCAATTGATGTGGCAGATTCAGCTATCGGTGCGAAACTGGGATATGAAATAAAATTTGGTGAAACTGTCATTGCTAACGATCAATTGCAGATTCAAGCGACTCATATTGAAAGATCTGTTGAACTGGCTCAACAAAAAATATTTAGAACAGAATTCCATAATGATGGATGGACATGGACACCAGAGCATCCCAATTTGTTTGATATTACTTTTAGTCTGACTGATCAGGACATAGTTGATCAGGTGACCTCATATTTTGGCTTGAGAAAAGTTCATGCTGAAAAGGGGATGATTATGCTCAATAATCGCCCTTATTATCAAAAATTGGTTTTGGATCAAGGATATTGGCCCGATGGCTTATTAACTGCACCAAAAGATGAGGATTACAAGAATGATATTTTAATGGCCAAAGAACTAGGGTTCAATGGCTGTCGCAAACACCAGAAAATTGAAGACCCTAGATTTCTATACTGGGCCGATAAGCTTGGATATTTGGTTTGGGAAGAAGTTGCTTCGGTTCCATACTATTCTGAGAAGTCAGCAAATCGGATCGTCGATGCATGGCAGGAAGCGGTTGAGCGAGATTATAATCATCCATCTATTATTATGTGGGTTCCTCTGAATGAAAGCTGGGGAGTTGATAGAATTCACTCTAATCAGCAACAACAACATTTTTCTGAATCGTTGTATCATCTCTTACATGCTTTGGATGGTACGCGCTTAGTTCAATCTAATGACGGCTGGGAAATAACAACAACCGACGTTGTGGCAATCCATAATTATAGCCATGGGCGTCAGGATGATCCCGAACAGTATAAATTTTTCCAGAACACATTGAGCTCGGTTGAAACGCTTGTTAATCAAGCGCCAGTAAAGTGGGATATCTTCGCAAATGGTTTTAAATATGAAGGACAACCCATCGTTTTAACTGAATTTGGAGGTATCGGGTTTGATGGCAGTCGTGAAGACGGTTGGGGCTATACACGAGCGAATTCTGAATCAGAATATCTTTCCGAGTTACAGCGCGTTCTTAGTGCGGTTGCACACTCACGTGGATTATGGGGTTACTGCTATACACAATTGACTGATGTTGAGCAGGAAGTAAATGGCCTACTGACTTATGATCGTCGATTTAAAGCCGATCCAGAAAAAGTGAAAGCCATTTTTGATTTTCAAGATATCAATCGCTTATCGGGTAATGCTGCTGATTATCGGCAATAATAATTTCTGATAGATGAGTGGAGAATAGTTATGAAAAGTGAATTGGTGATTGACCCGTATGCGATTATTTCGAAAATCGATGATCGTATCTATGGCTCTTTCGTGGAACACTTGGGCCGTGCGGTCTATGGTGGTATTTACCAACCGGGCCACGAGATGGCTGATGGCGATGGATTTAGACAAGATGTTTTGGCCTACGTCAAGAAACTCCGTGTACCAATTGTCCGTTATCCCGGCGGGAATTTTGTTTCCGGATTTAACTGGGAAGATAGTATTGGGCCGAAAGAACAACGCCCGACTAGATTGGAATTAGCTTGGAAGACGAAGGAAACCAATGCATTTGGCTTGCATGAATTTATGCGTTGGTCTAAAAAAGCCAATACTGATGTGATGATGGCGGTTAATTTAGGTACTAGAGGTATTGATTCAGCACGTCAACTTGTAGAATATTGTAATTTTCCCAAGGGAACTTTCTATAGTGATCTGAGACGAAAAAACGGCGCAGAGGATCCGTTTCGAATCAAAACGTGGTGTCTAGGAAATGAGATGGATGGGCCATGGCAGTTGGGGCATAAAACGGCTGCGGAGTACGGACGACTTGCAGAAGAGACTAGCAAGGTTGTCAAATTAGTCGATTGCGATATTGAAACGGTAGCTTGTGGTAGCTCAATGAATACAATGCCTACATTTGGATCATGGGAAGCCACAGTTTTGGACCTGGCATATGATCAAATTGATTACTTATCATTACATCGTTACTATGATAACAATGGAGATACGCCCAATTTCTTGGCCCAATCACTAGATTTTGACTCTTTCATTGACGGTGTTGTATCAATTTGTGATGCTGTCAAGGCAAAAAAACATCAAACCAAGAGTATCAACCTATCATTTGATGAGTGGAATATCTGGCACCCACACCAAACTGAAACATTGGTTATGTCGGATTGGCAAGTGGCACCACACCATGCCGAGGCTGTTTATAATTTGGAGGATGCGATTCTTGTAGGGTCATTATTAATCACCTTAATCAAGCATTCAGATCGAGTCAAGATTGCGTGTCTAGCTCAACTGGTCAACGTATTAGCACCAATAATGACGGAAGAGACTGGACAAGCATGGGTGCAAACAATTTTTTATCCATTGATGCAGGCATCTACGTTAGGGCGCGGCATCGCGCTAAAACCAGTTATCAAAACGCCGTCTTATGAAACCGAACAATTCAATCGAGTGCCATACTTAGATAGTGTTGTGGTTGAGGATCAGGAAAATGGTTATTTAACAGTATTTGCAGTTAATAAGTCGCTTCAAGATCACATGGATCTCGATATTAGGTTGAGTGATGAGTACAGTATCCGAAATGGACAAGCCACACAATTTACCGGACCAGATGCAAAGCAAGATAATCGTAATGGCGAACTGAAAATCGAACCCAACTCCTCCTTAGATATTTCGGAAGGTAAAATCACAATAAAATTGGCACCGCTGTCGTGGAATGTCATCAGATTAAAAGTCAAAAATGAGCTGTAAGGAGATTGTAATGTTGAATTCACGTATTCCATCCTATCCATTGATCACGCATGATCCATATTTTTCTATTTGGTCGCCGAGTGATCATCTTAACGACGCTCAAACGGTGAGCTGGACGGGTAAGGCGATGCCGCTTAATGGAACGATTTCGGTTGATGGCACGGTCTTTCGGTTTCTTGGCGATCGCCAGTCATTGCCAGTAATCGAACAAGTTTCCGCCGCAATTACAGCTACCCAAACGCGGTACACCTTCAGTAATGGTCAAATTGAACTTGGGGTTTCTTTTGCCCAGCACTTTGATCTGAAAGATCTACAAAGTATTTCTGAACCCATCACTTATCTTTCATTCGTGGTGCGTTCGCGGGATCATCAAGCGCATGATATTCATCTTGAACTTGACTTTGATGGCACGATCACCTATGAAAGCTTGACGGATAATCGTTTGATTACACGCCAATTTGAGATTGGTCAGACGCAAGAAGTTTTCTTAGGTAAGGCGCGCCAAACGCCGCTAAATTCGTCAGGTGATCTAATCAATATTGATTGGGGGCATCTCTACTTAGCAACGGCGTTAAGTACGGATAGTCAGGTGATGGCCTATCAAAAATGGAATCAACAAGGTTTGCGCGCGCAATTTGATTTATCAACGGCGAGCGAGAAGAAGGCACAATTGCTGGTTGCTTATGATGACCTGCAAGCCATCAATTACTTTGGTCAGGCGACCAATGCCTATTGGAAACAAGCGGAGCCTTCAATGTCAGCCTTGTTAGACAAGCGATTACAATCGTTTGACGCGATTGTTAATGATTGCTATCGAATTGATCAACAGATCAGTCAGCTGGCAACGACGGTGGGTTCAGATAATTATGAGTTGATTTGCGCAACGGCCTATCGTCAGGCGATTGCCGCACACAAATTGATTCGCGATGAGAATGGCGAAATTATCTTCTTATCAAAGGAATGTAACTCGAATGGCTGTATTGGCACTGTTGATGTGAGCTATCCATCCATCCCCTTATTCCTAGCGTTTAATCCAGAGTTAGTGGCGGGCATGATGCGACCTATTTTTCGTTTCGCAAATTTACCAGTTTGGCCATTTGACTTTGCGCCCCATGATGTTGGCCGCTACCCAGATGCCACCGGTCAAGTTTATGGCATGAATCGACCAGATGATGTTGATGATGGAACAATGCTCCGTGAGTATGACACAGTGGGTGAGTATTACCAATACCCAGCTAATGCCGATCTCTATAATTTCGATTATCAAATGCCCGTTGAGGAAAGCGGCGATATGATTATCATGGCCAGTGCGGTTGAATTGCTTCAATCTGGTGACTTTCTCGAGCAGCATTATGATCAATTATGGCAGTGGTCGAAGTTCCTAGTAACGCACGGACAGGATCCAGAAAATCAACTGTGTACGGATGATTTCGCTGGTCATTTAGCGCATAATGTCAATTTGTCACTAAAGGCAATCGTTGCTTTGGCCATGTTTGGCAAGGCACTTTTAAAAGCGGGCATTCATCAGGCGGAGGCCAATGAGCTGATCGCGCAAGCGCGGAAGATGGCGGCGATCTGGGCCGAAACTGCTCAGTCTCAATCTGATACGCGGTTGGCGTTTGATCAACCCGATTCTTGGGCATTGAAGTATAACCTGGTTTGGGATAAGCTGTTCGGCTTAGGGCTGTTTGACGCTCAAATCAGCCAAAAAGAAATTCAACGCTATTTGCAACAATTGAATGATTACGGCACACCTTTGGATAAGCGCGCTACTTACACCAAGGTTGATTGGCTAATGTGGGTTGCTTCACTGACAACAGAGCGGCATGATTTCGATCAATTTACTCAGTCAGTGGTTCGCTTCCTAAACGAAACGCCAGATCGTCAGCCGTTCTCAGATTGGTATGATACGAAATCCGCTAAGATGGTTGCCTTTAAGAATCGGTCGGTGATTGGTGGCGTCTTTATGCCAATGTTGGCTAAGATTTTGCAATCACAAGCATAAACGTCGAAAAAAAGCACCTGTTGGTGCTTTTTTGCTGGTTAGTCTACCGGAGTTGGCTTATAGTTACTCTGTGAGAACGGATTCAGAATTTAAGGAGGTCGAGTATGTACTCAGAAAAGAAGATCAAGCAACAGCTGGGGTATTTGCAGGCGCAGGTCTATGGCAACTTTGCAACGGTGAGTGACTTGCAACTGTGGCAGGATCAACGTGAAGATCATCGGCAAGTGCCAGTGGACGCGGCTTGGCAGGCGGTGACTTTGGGGTCTGAATGGTCTGGACGGGACACCTATTATTGGCTCCGTTTCCAGGTGGTCGTACCTGAATTAGCTGAGCGACAAAAATATGTGATTCATTTGGATTTGGGTCGGACTGGTGGTGGCGGCAATTCCGGATTTGAAGGACTGGTCTTCATTGGTGGGCAACCGCGGCAGGCCGTTGACTCAAATCATCGCGATATCTATTTAGACGCGCAATTCGCTAAGCAAGATTTGGTTTTCAGTGTTCTGATGTGGACAGGCTTGGAGGGTGGCGGGCCGCAACAGATCCAGCATTATCGGCTACAGCAGGTTGCGGCCGGTGTGCTGGATGAGCGGATTCGTGATTGTTATCGTTATTTGAAACTGATCAATGAAACGATTTTGGAATTGTCTGATGATGAGCCGTTGAAGTATGACTATCAACGTTTGTTAGATGGCGCGTTACGGCAGTTCGATTGGGGCGGGATGACCACAGCTGAATTAAGTGTCACGGCTGGTCAGGTCTTAGCGCAGATCGCGGCCTTTATCGATCAACATCAAGGTCAGAAGAAAGCATACTCGATCGCGGCGATTGGGCACACTCACATTGATGTGGCGTGGTTATGGCGCTTGAAACACACGCGGGAGAAGACCGCTCGTTCCTTTTCAACGGTTCTGGCTTTGATGAAGGAGTATCCGGATTACAAATTCTTCCACAGCACGCCACAGGTTTATGATTTTATCAAACACGACTATCCGGAACTATATACTCAAATCAAGCAGCGAGTTGCTGAAGGTCGGTGGGAGCCTGATGGGGGCACCTGGCTGGAACCGGATGCCAACATTCCGTCGGGTGAGGCGTTGACGCGTCAATTCCTGTATGGCTCGCAGTTCTTTAAGCAGGAGTTCGGCGTTAAACAAACGGTGTTGTGGTTGCCAGATGTTTTCGGCTATTCATGGGCTTTGCCACAAATCATGTTAGGTTTTGGCATCGATAATTTCATGACGACGAAAATCAGCTGGAATGATACCAACCGAATGCCGCATGATACCTTCGTTTGGGAGGGATTGGATGGGAGCCGGGTCTTGACCCATTTCATTACGACCACGGACGACAATGCAGATTTTCGCGACAGTTCCAACTGGATGTACACCTACAACGGCGAAATCACACCGCACACGGTTCTAGGCACCTATCACGTCTACGCTGATAAGCTTGTCAACAATGACCTACTGTTGGCTTATGGCTACGGCGATGGTGGTGGCGGACCAACACGGGAAATGATTGAAAACATTGAGATGATCAATCAATTGCCAGGGCTCCCTTCCATCAAAAACACCCGGGTCGACGATTACTTTAAACAGTTGCGGGCCAATATCAAGGCCAGTGGGCAGTCATTGGCGACCTGGAATGGCGAACTTTATCTGGAATATCACCGGGGAACTTACACGTCACAGGCTCGAGTCAAACGTGAGAATCGGCAGCTGGAGTTTGCGTTGCGGAATTTGGAAATCGCGGCTGCGACGGCGTTGTTGCGCCAACAGGTGGCCTATCCTGAGGCCGAAATTCGAGAGTTGTGGCAGATGGTTCTGCGGAATCAATTCCATGATATTTTGCCGGGTTCGTCGATCCACGAAGTTTACCAAGATAATAAGTTGGAGTATCAACAAGGATTTGCGTCGATCGCGCGCTTACAGCAGCAATTAGTCGCTGCTCAACTAGAGCCGCACGCTGATTATTACCACGCCAGCAACGTGAATGCTTGGCCAATCACCACAACAATCCAGGTGGCGGAGCAACGTGACGGGGTCTTCGAAACGACCGATCGCGTTAAACTCTCTAGTCAAAAAGTAACGATGGGCTATGTTGTGCAGGTCACTGTTCCGGCGTTTGCGACGACTAACTTCAAATTTGTCGCGGCTAAGGGCGAATCGGGCGTAGCGCGGTCGGCGGCTTCAGTCCAAACAGCGACGGTGATTGCGATTAGCGCTGCCCGCCAAGTTGAGAACGATTATTATCGGATCACTTGGAACGAGGCGGGTCAACTCATTGGCCTTTGGGACAAAAAAGCGCGCCGTGAGGTCATTACCACGGCAGGTGTTGGGAATCGGCTGACGGTCTATGAGGATCGCCCTACGGAATATGATAACTGGAACATTGATGCCGACTATCCGGAAAAGGCTTGGACATTAGCGGCGGATCAGATCGAAGTCTCCGAAGTGGGACCGCTATTACAGTCGGTGATGTTCACTTACCATTTCCACCATTCGACGATCAAGCAACAAATGATTTTGCACGCGGATAGTCCGCGGATCGATTTCGAAAACGAAATCGACTGGCACGATCACAATTATTTGTTACGGACTGATTTTACCGTGGCCGTTCGCGCGAACGAAGCGACCTACGATATCCAGTATGGTAACGCCAAGCGACCAACCACGGCCAATACTTCTTGGGAAGCCGCTAAGTTTGAAACAGTGGGGCATAAATGGGCCGACTTGTCCCAGCGTGACTATGGGGTCGCGCTCTTGAACGATGGCAAATATGGCTACCATATTACGGAAAACAACTTGTCCTTATCGTTGTTGAAGTCTGGTGTTTCTCCAGATACAGAAGCGGATCAGGGTCAACATCACTTCACTTACAGCCTCTTGCCACATGAAGGTGACTTTGTCAGTGGTCAGGTTGAACCGACGGCGATGGTGCTCAATAATGGTCTGAAAGTTGACCAGGGTGAACTGCAACAGCAACAAGCGCTGTTTGCCTTTAGCGGAACCGAGGCCGTCGAAGTCGATGCGATCAAGTTAAGCGAAGACGGCCACGCGCTGATTTTGCGGCTCCACGAGTACACCGGCCAGAATACGACGATTCACGTGTTGCCGCAGTTTGCTCACGGCGCGGTTCAAGCAACGCGTTTGGACGAAACGCCGGAAGCCACCCTTGCACCCGAAACAGATGAACGTTATCGCTTGGAATTAACGCCTTATCAGATCAAAACGGTTCGGTGGGAGATTGAGAAGTAAAGGGAATTTACCAAGTCAAGACCAGACCAAATTTAAAGAGAGTATTGATACCGGTAGTGGGTATTGATACTCTCTTTTGCTGTGTCTTTTCGCGCCACCTTCACCTTAAATTTGGTGTAAGATGCGGTATTTTTGTGGGCACACACCAATATACTTTGAAAATAGTCGAGATAAATAGAAACCGTTTGAAAGACCACATTTCTCTGCTATATCGTCTAACGTCCAATCTGTTTCGAGAAGTAATTTTTGGGCATGGCGTACTCTGACCATATTTCGATATTCAATTGGAGTGTATCCGGTGGTACTTTTGAATTTTCTGGAAAAGTAGCTGGGTGTTATACAAAGGTGGTCAGCAATTTTGCTAATTGAGATTGCATCATCATTTGATATCTCACTAAGAAAGTTGATCGCATCACGAATCAAGGGCTCTTTGTATGGGATGTTGAACTGATTGATGACAGGATTACAGTTGGTTATTATTGCTAGCATTATTAGGTCTTGAAGAACAGTTTTCCTGTATTCTTTTGAAAAGCTAGATGTATCGTATGGAAATTTACATAGTATTGCCGCAGTCGACAGAATACGTTGCTTATCAGTCAAGATGACAGGAAGAGAATTGATGTACGGGCTGTCACCGTGAAAAGAAAATCTGAAGAAATGGAAGGTAAGTTTTTCTTTGATACAACGCTCAAATTCTACATAAGGTGGGCAAATTATAACACTTCCTCGACTTGCCGTCCCAGACTGACCTTGAATTTTATAATTACAACTTCCATACTCAATCAAATAAATGATCCATTGTGGGTCGGTGTCTTTTTCGAGTAGAAAGCGTTGTTTCCCTTCCCAATATACGTATTGGTTAATCTCTGGATCGAACAATATTTTTCCTCCTAGGACAAAAAAGTATATATATTAACAGATACAGTCCATATGAAAGCGCAAACAATGTTGATAGAATTAGTATAACATAGCACATAAGGAGTGTGGGCAGTTGCTAACGTTTATTAAAAAAAAGGACATGGTTGTTATCGGAGGCGGGCTCGCCGGGATTTGCGCGGCAATTAGTGCAGCGCGACTAGGAAGGAGTGTTGCACTAGTCCATAACCGATCGATGTTAGGCGGAAATTCCAGTAGTGAAATCAGAGTATGGGTCTCAAGTGCGACAAAGCATGGTGTGAATCGCTACGCGCGCGAGACTGGGATTATGGGAGAACTGTTTGTTGAAAATCAGTATAGGAATATTGATGGGAACCCGTATATCTGGGATGCTCTACTTTTGGAGAAGGTCATTTCCGAAAAGAATATTGAGTTATTTTTGAATACTGAAATAACAAAAGTATTCATGGAGGGCGAATCCATTAAGAAGGTTTCAGGGAATACTTTAGGTTCAGAGCAAAGTATTGATTTTGAAGCACCGTTCTTTATCGATTGTACAGGTGACGGGGTAATTGGCTATCTTGCGGGGGCGGATTTTCGACTAGGAAGAGAGGGAAAAGACGAATTTAATGAATCATTAGCACCTAATAAGCCGGATAGTAAGTTGATGGGAAGTTCGTTGCTGTTTTACTCAAAAGAAGAGAATCATAAAGTGGAATTTATTCCACCATCTTTTGCTAAGAATATTGCGCAAACAGAGATTGCCAAAAACCGAATCATTCATGAAAAGGATAGTGGAGCAAAATACTGGTGGATCGAATTTGGTGGAGAGCTTGATGTTGTTCACGACAACGAGGCAATAAAGGGAGAACTGCTCTCACTGATATATGGACTGTGGGATTATATAAAGAATTCTGGTAAATATAATGCTGACAACATGACCTTAGAATGGGTGGGAACGGTTCCTGGGAAACGTGAATATCGACGGCTTCTTGGAGACTATGTGCTAAAGCAAAGCGATATTGAAGAGCAGACTCCCTTCCCGGATACGATTGGTTTCGGTGGGTGGTCCATCGACCTTCATCCTTCTCGAGGGATTTATAACGAGTCAGGTGGAGCATATCACTCAGTTGCAGATGGAATCTATCCCATTCCTTATCGAATGCTTTACTCGAGAAATATAGCTAATCTGTTTATGGCCGGAAGAGATATTAGCGCGAGTCATGTTGCCTTGGGCGGAGTTCGAATTATGGGAACGTGCGCGTTAATGGGCGAGGCAGTTGGCACTGCGTGTAGTTTGGCAGTTGAAAAAAAGTGTTCACCGAGAGAAATTTATCAGCTCCACTTACCACAGTATTTGCAACTGCTTTTACGTAACGATGCATCGGTTATTGGTTATCGTAACCTTGATGCTGATGATTTGGCTAGAACAGCAGAAGTATCATCATCGGGGCATCTAAGGGAAATCAACACATACGTCAGTAATTATCGGAAATATAAGCTTAATCAAAGTGTTGCGGTAAGCTTCCCGGTAAACCCGAAACTGAGTGCTATTAATGTGCCGATTTCAGCTCGAACAAATACGACTTTGAAAGTTGAGCTATGGCAAACAGGAAAGCCACAGAATTATATTCCTCAAGAGCTGATTGATGAGCAGGAGGTTAAGGTTTCTAAAGGTGAGTTAAATTGGATTAGAATCCCATTTAATTGGAGTCCTGAACATGAAAAAAATGCCTTTGTTATTTTTAGATCCAATTCAGATCTAGAACTTCTTCTTGGTTGTGGAAAGTATCCAGGTGTATTGAGCTATGTAAACATTGCGATTGAAGAAATGAATCATCCTGACTTGCATAAATTCACTCGCGAATCACCGGTTCTGCATTGGACAACGCAACTTATTCATAATCAGAATTTTATATTTAATGTTGAAGATGAAACCGAGGCCTTTGTACCACAAAATATCATTAACGGATATGTCCGACCATATAGTGGACCTAATATGTGGACTATGCGATTTGGGAATAGAAGTGAGTGGGTACAACTCAAGCTAAACGGATTAGTGACGATATCAGAGATTAGACTCACCTTTGATGATGATGTGAACGAGGATTTAATTAATTTACACCATCATTATACCGAACACCCAGCAATGCCGGAGATAGTCAAAGATTTTCGAATTTTGTACAACCAGAACGGGTCTTGGCAAGAGTTATTAAACGTAACTGGGAATCATGTTCGCCATCGTGTTTTTAAGCTTGAAAACAGAGTTGTGACTGATAATATTCGGCTTGAAATCATGAACACTAACGGAAGTGAATTTATGTCGATATATGAAATAAGACTCTATGGAAGGGTGAAGAAATGCGACGAGGAATGAAATTAACAGATAAGTATGTGGGATATATATTGGTGTTGCCGGCGATTGCGATATTCTGTGCGATAATTTTGTATCCGTTTATCAATTCGATTTTTCTGAGCTTCACGAATAAGTCATTCGTCTCAAACGAATTTTCGTTCGTGGGTCTGCAAAACTACAAGAAGATATTTCTGTCACCAACCTTCTTACAAGCCTTAAAGAACACATTGATTTTCGTTTTCTTTGCAACAGCACTTCCGTTTGTTGGCGGACTTATTTGGGCAATTTTCTTGGACTTAAAGTTCAGAGGAGCAGGATTTTTACGTGGAGCAACGCTAGTCAATTGGATTATCCCAGGTGCTTCGATCAGTTTTCTGTGGGCCTTTATTTTTGATACAAATCGGGGGATAGTTAATGAATTCTTGAAAAACATTGGCATTGGTAGTGGCACATACAACTGGCTCGGATCTGCAGAGACAGCAATGATTGTCGTTATTTTGGCTCGCACTTGGCAAATGCTGCCCTGGTATATGGCATTCTTGACGGGTGGCTTACAATCGATTTCCTTTGATCAGATTGAGGCTGCGAGGATGGATGGAGCGAGCAACTGGACAGTATTGCGAAAAATTGTTATTCCCGGCATGAAACCGATAATGGTTATTACACTTGTTTTAGGTATTATTGGAAATCTGCAGCATTTCGATATACCGCAGGTACTAACAGCAGGCGGGCCTGCAGGGGCAACAACAATGCTTTCCACTTTAGTGTATCGTGAGGCTTTTAGTAGTTATCGAATGGGATCTGCAGCAACTATAGGTACAATTTGGGCGATACTGTTGGGCATATTCAGCTTTCTATACTCTAAGAAAGTGGCAAGAGATTAATCAATACGAATACGAGGAGGTGTGCCTTTGTTTGAGAAGAGTAGGGGATTTAAAGTCTTTATAACCATTTTTGCTATAGTGATTGGAATATTCATTTTTTTTCCACTATTTTGGATGATCAATACAGCTTTAAAGAGTCCAAGCAAGACATATACTGTTGATTTATTCTTTAGTAGCTTTACAATCGATAATTTTAAGAACGTCCTGTTTGATCGTCAGATTTTGACTTACTTGAGAAATAGTTTGTTTGTTTCGTTTACAAGTTCCTTTTTATCGACAATTGTGTCAATGTTTGCGGGCTTCAGCTTTTCAAAATTCAGATATCGTGGTAGGGCGTCACTTATGTCACTAATAATGATGGCTCAGGCATTTCCGCAAGCAATTCTGCTGTTGACATTATATACGATGATGCAAAAGCTAAGGCTTGATGGCAGTTATATTTCGCTAATGCTTTCGTATATAGCTTTCGTACTTCCGGTCGGGACGTGGACTCTAAAAGCTTACTTTGATCAATTGCCAGATTCACTAATTGAGTCGGCTAAAGTTGATGGGGCCGGTTGGTTTAGGATAATCTTCCAAATTATGTTCCCATTGGCAGTTCCGGGAGTGATCTCAACAGCGATATATTCATTTGTTTGGAGTTGGAATGATTTACTGTACTCGTTGACCTTGATTACCGAGGATGCTAAGAGAACGCTGGCACCAGGATTGGTCATGAAGTATATGGGCGAATTTAATAACAATTGGGCTGAGATGATGGCTGCTTCAATTGTTGTTTCAATACCGGTAACGATAATCTTTATTCTATTGCAGAAGTACTTCATCTCTGGGTTAACGGCAGGCGCAGTGAAAGAATAGGAGAGAATTGAGTCATGAAGAAAAGATTACTTGGCACGATGATATTAGTTGTTTCTACCATGCTTTTTGGGTGTAGCTCAAAATCAGGAAGCGAGGCTGGGACTTCAAAAGAGAGTTCGAAGATTGTTTGGGCAGGTTGGTCTGGCGAAGAGGAAAGCACAAAGCCATTTATTAATGATTTGATCCATAGCTATAATAGTGAAGCCAAAGATAAGGTTAAATGGGTTGGTTGGCCATGGAAGGATACCCAGCAGCAACTAATCATTAGAAACCAAGGATCGGAACAGCTAGATGTTGCACAAGTTGACATTAATATGTTTGGTGCATTAGCCAAGATGGGGCTGCTCGAAGATATTAATACGTTATTAGGAAAGAAAGAATTATCAAAAACATATGAAGGGTCTGCTTTAAAAGTTGGTCAAGTAGATGGGAAGCAATTGGGAGTTCCTTGGTCCGTTGCGTCTATCGGCATGGTGTATAATCCGACAATTTTAAAGAAAGCAGGCTATGATAATCCTCCCAAGACAATTGCAGAATTTGAAGACTGTATGGCAAAGATCAAAGCGGTAGATCCCGATATAATTCCATATGGTGTTGCGACAAAAGAAGAAACGATGGCGACAGACTTTCAGCCGTGGCTTTGGACTTTCGGTGGAAAGATTTTAAAGAATGGAAAGGTAACACTTGATAGCAGTAAAACAAAAGATGCAATGAATTGGTATAAAGAGTTACTAAAAAACAATTATATTCAAATGAATATGACACGATTCGATGCGCGACAATTATTTGCCGAGGGGAAACTGGCATTCTATGATGACGCCATATCTGCTAAGGGTGTTGCGATGCAGAATGGTATCTCTGAAGACAAGTTGGCAGAATCAATCCAGCCGATGGAACGCCCGGTTCTAAATTCAGGAGATAATCCTCAAGCGGCGATGTGGGGGCACTTGTTAGTAGTTTTCAAGAAATCTAAGAACAAAGAAGAAGCACTCTCGTTTATTAAATTCGTGACGAACGAAAAACAGGCACTAAAATATTTGAACAGTAACGGTATGCCTCCGGTAGTTAAATCAGCCTTATCAAGTGAGGAGGTAAAGGCCGACACGTGGACCAAGTCATGGCTGGATTACTCAAAGACAGGGCAAAGATTAGAATTCACTGTTGAGCAAAATGGTTCAGAGCTCAATAATATTTTGGTTGAAGAACTTCAGGGTATTCTTTTAAACAAAAAATCTGTCGATGAGGGTATCACTAGTGCCTCTAAGAGAATAGAGGAGGCAATCAATCAGTGATAGAATGATAATAGGTGTTGCTATCGATAACAATCGGTTAGTGCTAATTATGAACAAAGAACACACGATTTCTTCGGAAATCGTGTGTTTTCATCTTCTCAACGCCTCATTTTCAATCATTGCCTCTACCGTAAATCATGACCGGCGTGATGACAAGCTTTTTTGTTGAAAATAATCCTTGGCGTGCAATTCGTCTGCTTTTCAATAAGATAGTCCATTGTTGTGAGGAAGAAAGCATGGTACGCTGTGAAATAACCAAGTGAAAGCGCTCTAGGCGGTTCACTAACATTATGCAGAAAGAAGATGAATGAAGTTGCGTGCTGATAAAAAATGGTTAACAGATCCTGATTGTGTTGGCGTTAACACGGTGCCGGCTCGGTCTTACTATATTCCATACCGAGATACTTCGGAGGCGTTAATGGCTGGTGATCGGCGGGATTCCAGTCGGTATAGTAGCCTGAATGGGACGTGGGATTTTGCCTATTTGGCGTCGATCCACGATTTGCCAGAGGCTTTTTGGGCAAAAGGGGCGTATGAGTTCAAGGCGCAGATTCCCGTGCCGTCCTGTTGGCAAAATCAAGGTTATGACCACCATCAATATACTAACGTTGAATATCCCATCCCCTATGATCCGCCGTTTGTGCCTGATGAAAATCCGGTGGGCATCTATCACCGCCAGTTTACGATTGAATCGGCGCTATTTACCGATGGAACGCGTTACTATCTGAATTTTGAAGGGGTGGATACCTGTTTCTATCTTTGGGTCAACGAGCAGTTTGTGGGCTTTGATCAGGTTAGTCACGCTAATTCGGAATTCGACCTCACTGATTTTGTCCACGAGGGAATCAATGAAATGACCGTCTTGGTAGTGAAGTGGTCGGTGGGGACTTACTTTGAGGATCAGGATAAATTCCGTTTGAGTGGCATTTTCCGGGATGTTTATTTACTGACGCGGCCGCAAGATCACTTGGCGGATGTGGCCTTCACCGCGGAACCAGCTCCAGAAACGATCGCCGGAACAACGGCGACGGGGCAGTTGACTTTGCAATCTTGGTCGGGAAATTCGGTGAGTGGAGCGGTGACCTACCAGTTATATGATCAAGACCAAACCTTGTTGCAGGAGGGGACATGGCAACAAGCGGATCAAGTGGTTTCCCTGCCCGAGAGTCATTTGTGGACGGCGGAGACGCCAGTTCTGTATACTTTGTTGCTTCAGACGGCCGCGGAGACCTTGAAATTCTCGGTTGGTTTTCGGCAATGGGCGTTAGATGATCAAGGCCGATTCTTGGTCAATGGGCAGCCAGTTAAGCTGTATGGCACCAATCATCATGATAGCCATCCGGTTCGCGGCGCGGCGGTGACGCTGGCTGATCAGCGCCATGATCTGCAACTCATGAAGCAACACCATTTCAATGCAATTCGCACTTCGCATTACCCTAAATCTCCGGAATTTTACGAGTTGTGTGATCAGTTAGGCTTCTATGTGCTTTCGGAAGCGGATGTGGAATGTCACGGCGTTGGCGAGTTGTACGGGGCCGCCGCCAATGGTGATTTATTTGCGGATGATCCAACCTATCAGAAAATCATTGTCGATCGGGTTGAGCGCATGATCGCGGCCAATCGCAACTTTACCAGTATTTTCGGCTGGTCAATGGGGAACGAATCTGGCTACGGGGTGAACTTCGCGGCGGCTTTGACGCGAACAAAGGTCTTAGATCCGACCCGGTTACGTCATTATGAAGGGCTTTGCCACGCGCCTGAAGCTTACGCCAGCGTTAGCGATGTTTTCAGTGTGATGTATTGGTCGCAATCCCAGATCGAGGCGTTCATGGAGGAGCACGCGACGATGCCTTTTATGTTGTGCGAATATGCGCACGCCATGGGTAACGGCCCGGGCGACTTGAAGATGTACGATGACCTGATGCAAAAACATCCCAATTTTATTGGCGCCTTTGTCTGGGAATGGTGCGATCACGCCATGTTGTTACCAGGCAGTACGCCAGTGGCGCCGCATTATGGGTATGGCGGCGATTTCGGCGACGAACCTAATTTTGGCAATTTCTGTATGGATGGCTTGGTTTATCCGGATCGTCGGCCGCATACTGGTTTGAAGGAGTATCAGGCGATTCATTTGCCAATTCAATTGGTCAAGGTTGCGGACAATCAATTGACGCTTCATAACCGCTTGGACTTCCAAATTGCCGGCGCGCGCTATCGGGGCTATTATCGCTATAGTGAAGCGGGACAGCCGGGTCCCTGGCAATCACTTGATCTTAACGATTTGGCCGCGGGCACAACGCGGACGTATTCAATCCAGCCTCAGCCAGAAACAGCGGCCTTGGTGACGCTGGAATGGACGTTGGGTTGCCAGCGGGGCGCGCGTCCTTGTCATCACGAAGCGCTGCAACAACTGGTTTTAACCAGTTCTGAATCAGCGGAAGTGCTGACAGATGAGGCCGGCGCCGCAACATTAAAACATGCTAACACAGACACTAGTGAGCCAATCCAAGTAACCACGACAGAGCGGACGCTCACCTTTAGTGGCACTGATTTTACTTATGTTTTCGATTTGCGTCAGTTGAGCTGGCAACAGTTGATCAATCATAATCAGAATTGGCTGGCGGCAACCAGCGCTTGGCAAATTTGGCGAGCGCCGATCGATAACGATCGTCACATCAAACATGACTGGCAACAGGCAGGTTATGACCGAGCGTTGCCGAAATTGGATGAGTATCAAGTTACAGAAACAGCGACGGGGATCACGCTAACGGTCAATTTTGGTCTGACCGCGACGGCGCGGCAACGGATTTTGAGTGCTCAAACAGTGTGGCGCTTGGATCTTGATGGTAATTTAGCGGCGCAAGTCAAAGTCCAGCGAGATCCAACAACGCCGATTTTGCCGCGCTTCGGCTTGGTATTCCCTTTGGTTGCCGCGGCCCAAGAGGCGACTTATTTAGGTTACGGACCGTCTGAAAGTTATCCGGACAAACACTGGGGCAGCTATCTGGGCCAGTTCACAACGACGGCCATGACGAACTACGAACCTTACCAACGTCCGCAGGAGAACGGCAGTCATTGGGGCACGCGTTGGGTCCAACTTCAGCAAACTGACCGAACATTAACGCTGCGCAGTCAGCAGCCCAATTCCTTTAGTCTGTTGCCATATCGGGCGGAAATCTTGACCAAAACGGCCCACCTTTTCGAATTACCACAGTCGACGGAAAATATTCTGAGCTGGGACTTCCAACAGGCTGGTGTAGGTTCCAACAGTTGTGGCCCGGAATTAGCGGAGCAATATCGTTTCGCCGCAACAGAATTTGATTGGAAGTTTAGTTTGGCGTTTGATTAGGTATATACTAAAATAGAGTGCAAGCCACCCCGGGTAGCTTCTGAGCATTAGGTTAGCAAAAGTAGATTGCCCGCAGCTTGCGCTGCGCGTGGCGTTGGTGGTTAGCAGATGTGGTGGGGCTCCAGGTCGGGCTGGGGGTGGTGGAACGCGGCGGGCACGATTTTGAGCTTTTCGGAAACCCGCCGAAAATCTCAAAACTCGGCCTTATTGTAGGCGATAAATCGCCAACAATAATATCGCGGCTGACTCACCCCCAGCCCGACCTTCCGCCAGACGAACAAACGGACCACCAACGCCACGCTCCGCTCCAGCCGCTTAACGTTATAACAGCCGTTTGAGCACTCACGCCATTTGGCAAGCTATCGTCAATTGATGGGGAACCACGCAATCGACGACCGTGTCTAGTGGTCACCAGCTTTAAATTGGTGACACCAGCACAGTCTGTCTGATGACCAAACCTAGTTCTCAGTGAATCAACTGAATTGATCGGTCTCACCCCAAAAAGGCAATTGTTTGACCTCTAGCTCGCAAAAGCACCCCGTCAAATCCTTCGCTCCGATTGCAGATAGGCTCAATACTGCCCAGCAACCGCTTCAGGATGTGGAGCACGTTTCAAAAAAGAGTGCGGAGCGCAATGGGTTGACTTTGAGCATTAACCTAGCTAGGATTTTGGAGGCGGTCTTCGCCTCCGGAAGCCTGGCGTAGCTAAGCGGAAGAAGCTGGGGGCGCAGCACATTTAAAAATGAACTAGAGATAAGTAGGATGAATCATGTTCAATGTTAATATCAAAGAAAATATCCAAGCGAGATACGCGACGTTTTCCGATCAGGAGAAGCGGATCGCGACATTTTTGCTGATGAAGGAAAGCCAGCGGATCGCGAATATCAGTGTGGCCCAGCTGGCTAAAGCGACGAACACAACGCCAGCAGTGGTGATTCGGTTTGTCAGTAAAATGGGGCTGAGTAGTTTCAACGAGCTGAAGTTGAAAGTCAGCACGCAAACGCAAGCGAGTACAGATCCAACTTTACAGAAAGTGGCGCAGAAGAATAGCATCCAAGGTGAAGTGGAAGATTACTATGCCAGCTTGGTCAAAAGCACTGAGAGAATGACCGCGGATGCGGATTTGAAGCGAGCGCTAAAGTTGATTCTCAAGACACCGCGGATCTACCTTTATGGGGTCGGCAGTTCGGGATTGACCGCCGCTGAATTTGGCCAGCGCCTGCTGCAAATGGGGCTAAGCGCTAGCGTTATTTCTGATACGCATATGATGTTGGCGAATAGTCTGGTCTTGCGGAAAACCGATTTGGTAATCGGAATCCGGTTTCTGGGGAGACCCAAGAAGTCTGGAACGCGTTACAGATCGCCAAGAAAAATCAAGCGAAAATCATTGTTTTCACCGGATCGTCCAACAGCGGGATTGCTAAATTGGCGGATGCGCGCATCGACGGGTATAATTCGCGTTTCGTCGGCGATGCGCGTTTCGTCAACTCCCAACTGGCTATTTTGTACCAAATCGACGTGCTTTCGGCAATGTTGTTAGAAGACGCCGAATTGCGGAAGAAAATGAGCCGGGCCAATGCCGTGATCGCGAAAAGTTTAGCGCAACCAGTCCCTGCTGATGAGTCGGACGTATAGCCATCCGTTTTTTGACTTTCGGAGGGATTTTTGTCAAGATAATGCTAAATGACTAGGCGGCTACTTGAGCGCCAAATATAACGGCCGCCAATGATTTAGTGCACCTGGCGGCTGGGGAAAGAAGGAAGAGTGCGTGAGAAACAGAATAAGACAACGCACGCAGGCTGTGACGCTTGCCGAGAGCGCCGCTAGTTCGGCCGCTTTGAGTAGGTGCGGGTGGCGCCATGAATAATGATGAAAAGGCGATGCGCTTCCTTCTGTTTGATATTGGTGGCGCGACGATCAAGTGGGGCGTTGTTAATTTAGATGGAACCTTTTTGACACGCCAAGAAATCAAAACAGAAGCCGCTTTAGGCGGTCAACAAATTCTGACGAAGGTCAAGCAAATTATTACGCAAGAGCGGCAAAATGGCGGGTTGTCCGGAATCGCCATCGCGACGGCGGGCATTATTGATCACGAGTCCGGCGAAATTGTTTTCGCCGGTCCTTTGTTGCCTCAATATTCGGGCATCAATTTCAAGCGCTTGCTAGAGCGCCAGTTTGCGGTACCCGTGGAAGTAGAGAATGACGTCAATTGCATGGGCTTAGCGGAATCGATCAGTGGCGCTGGTGAGGCGGGGAATCCCAACTTGTGTTTATCCGTAGGCACAGGTATTGGCGGCTGCTTAGTGGTGGACCAACAAATCTATCGCGGCTTCAGTAATAGTTCTTGCGAAATTGGTTACATGAATCTTCCGGGCGGTGAATTCCAAGATATGGGCGCGACCAATGTATTGAGTCGTCGCGTGGCCAAACAAATGGGGGAATCGATCGAGCGCTGGACCAGCCATCGGGTGATTGACGCCGCTGCGAACGGCAATGAAATCTGCCGCGAAGCTGTAGTTGAAATGACAGGTGTTCTCGGCCAAGGCATCGCTAACCTTTGCTATGTGCTCAATCCCCAGTTGGTTATTATTGGCGGGGAGATCGCGGGCCATGCCAAGTATCTGAAACCTTTGATCGATCGCGCTTTGGGACGGTATCTCCTACCAATCGTTCGTCAGAATACAACCCTGACCTTTGCCCATTATCAAGATGACGCCGGGTTGATTGGTGCGTTTTATCATTTCATTATGAAACATCCGTATTTGGATAAAAACGTGTAAGCAGTGGTAGTTTAACTAGGGACGGGTGGAGCATGATGAAAGAAGCGGCCCGCCCGTTACTTTTGCCCTGGGTCGTGATTGTTACGCTAGATTAAAAAAATCGATTTTTTCTGGAGGAGATTTTTTAATGACAAGTTTCCAAATCAAAGAGCAGTTCTATTTAGACGACCAGCCACTGCGTTTACGGTCTGGTGCGCTTCACTATTTTCGAATCCACCCTAGCCAGTGGTCACAAGATCTTTTCAATTTGCGGGCCTTGGGGTGTAACACCGTAGAAACCTATGTGCCTTGGAACCTTCATGAACCGCAAGAAGGCAGATTTGACTTCAAGGGGATCAAGGATTTGTTTCACTTTCTTGATTTAGCTCAGGAACAAGGGCTTTATGTGATTTTGCGTCCCAGCCCTTATATTTGCGCAGAGTGGGATTTTGGCGGTCTGCCAGCGTGGCTATTGGCAAAGCCAAAGCTACGTGTTCGGTCGACCGATCAACAATATTTATCTGCGGTTGAACATTACTATCACGAATTACTGCCGCGGTTGCAGCCATATCAAATTGATCAAGGTGGGCCAATCTTGATGATGCAGGTAGAGAATGAATATGGTTCTTACGGCAATGAACACGGATATTTGCGACAATTAGTACATTTGATGCGCCGGGAAGGTATTAGTGTGCCGCTGTTTACCGCGGATGGCGCCTGGGATCAGGCATTAGATTCAGGCTCGTTGATTGGGGATGATATATTTGTCACCGGCAATTTTGGCGCAGATGTCACTAATAATTTTGAAAATTTGGCCCAGTATTTCGCCCGTAATCAACGCAAATGGCCGTTGATGTGTATGGAATATTGGGATGGCTGGTTCGATCAATGGGGCAAGCCTATCAATAAGCGACCGCCTAAAGAGGTGGCCGCTGACGTGACCATGCTTGCCAAACGTGGCAGCTTCAATTTGTATATGTTTCGTGGCGGTACTAATTTCGGTTTTATGAATGGTTGCCTACAGGAGCAAGGGCAGGTTCGACCGCAAACAACTTCTTACGATTATGACGCTTTGTTGGATGAAGCTGGCAATCCGACGGCCAAATATTTTGCAGTGCAAGAAGCATTGGCACAAACGATCCCAGGGATCGAACAGGCGCAGCCGCGATTGCGGGCGGCGCGGACTTACGGTGAGTTTGCCCCAGATGGTGTACTCAATCTTGAGCAGGCCACGCAGCAACTGACTCGAACCCCCAGTCAATATCCTTTGTCGATGGCCGAAATCGGTAGCGGTTATGGCTACTTATACTATCAAACTGAGTTGATCAATTATCATCATCCGGATGAACTGACATTAGTTGGATTGGCTGATCGCGCTCAAGTGCTGATCAACGGCGAAACGGTAGCAGTCCAAGAGGAAGCTGATCCGCAAAAGTCGATCACGTATTCCGCCGCAACTGGTGACCACATTCAGTTAGGGATTTTGGTGGAAAATTTGGGTCGAATCAACTATGGTTCTGCTTTGAGCGCCCCATCTCAGGCTAAAGGGTTAGTTGGTGGGGTTCAAATCAATAATCATTATCAAAGCGGTTGGACCCAGACTGTCTTCGATTTCACCCCGGAAATGCTGGGTGGGTTGGTCTTTGCTAAGGCGACGGACTCATCAAAGTTGGCCCAACCACAATTGACGCACTTCACCGTAGCGTTGGCGGAAATCGATGGGGATACATACCTAGATTGCTCTGCTTGGGGCAAAGGCTGCGTGAGCTTGAATGGCGTCAATTTGGGTCGGTATTGGCACCGGGGACCATATCAAACGCTTTATATTCCTGCTGGTTTGTTGAAGCAACAGAACGAGTTTGTTGTTTTTGAAACGGAGGGCCGAGCTGTGACTCGACTGATTCTGGTGGAGCATCCTAAGACGTGCACGAACTATTAAAAAACGTCAACTATTCAAATTTATGCATAAAATCGGAAAAATAGTTAATCGTGTCTAGGCAATCTGACTAAGTTCAATGCCCGCGCTCAGGCAGGTTGCCGAAAAAATCAAGCCAAAATCAAAACGTCTAGACCATTTATTCAGGTGAATGGTCTTTTTTGATATACAAAACAATATACCAACTACTTGCCTTGGGTGGTTGGCATACACAAAAAACGGTCAACCTATAATTTGTATACAAACAACCATGGTTTATGACTAAAGAATAAAATCTGTAAGCGCTATACTAAATTTGCAATTAGTTGAAAGGGGGTTGAATGATGTCAGTCAATCAAGGAGCAGCAACGGGCGAGAGTCGAGAAACTCAACAACTTGAACAGTTGGCGCAACAAAAGCGGCCAAACAAGTTTGTTAAAATGCTGCGCAACAACGGCACATTCATTTTATTCTGTTTACCTGGGGCCCTGTGGATGATTTTCTTCTTCTACATTCCCGTTTTCGCGAACGTGGTCGCCTTTAAGGAATTTCACTTCTCACCAAATGGGTTTATTGATAGCTTAATTACCAGCCCTTGGGTTGGTTGGAAAAACTTCGAGTTCCTGTTCAAATCAAATGATGCTTGGTTGATCACGCGGAATACCGTGCTTTACAATGTTGGGTTCATTACTTTGAACTTGATCATTTCTGTTTTCTTCGCGATCGTGATGAGTATGTTACGAAACGGGCGTTTAACGAAACTCTATCAAACTTGGATGCTTTTACCATATTTCTTATCTTGGGTTATCATTAGTTACTTCGTTTACGCGTTCTTGAGTCCCGACAAAGGGCTGATCAACTCGATGATCGTCGCCACGGGTGGTAAACGAATCAATTGGTACATTGAGCCGATGTATTGGCCGTATATCCTGCTGTTTATCGGGACGTGGAAAGGGATCGGGTACAACAGTATCCTCTACTTCGCCACCGTCATGGGCATTGATCCAACTTACTTTGAGGCGGCTGAGGTTGACGGCGCTAACAAGTGGCAACAAATCAAACACATCACCTTGCCATCATTAGTACCATTGATGACCTTAATGACCATCTTAGCGGTTGGCCGAATCTTCTCCGCCGACTTCGGATTGTTCTATAATGTGCCGATGCAATCAGGCTCGCTCTATAATGTGACGCAGGTCTTTGACACGTATGTCTTCAAAGGGTTGAAAGCGACCGGCGACTTAGGAATGTCTAGCGCGGCCAGTCTGTTCCAGTCAACGGTTGGGTTCGTCGTACTGATGGTCTCCAACGCGGTGGTTCGGCATATTGATCCAGAATCAGCATTATTCTAAAAGGAGGACTGACTAACAATGGAAGCGACACCACAAGAACCAAAAAAGAAAAAGAGCAGAATTAGCGCCGTTGATGTCCGGTCCTTCGGTAAAGGGTCAAATATTGTTTTCAATATCATCGTTTTCCTGTTCGCGTTATCATGCTTACTGCCATTCTTCTTCGTTGTCATCATCTCGTTGACCTCGGAGAATGCCTTGACAATCAATGGCTATCAACTATGGCCAAAGGAATGGAGCGTTTCAGCCTACACATTCTTAGCGCAAAATGGCGCGCAATTACTTCGTTCCCTGGGTGTGACTGTGTTCATCACCGTGTTTGGGACGATCATCAACACAACGATCACGTCAACTTACGCTTATTCAATTTCACGGAGCAATTTCAAATTCAAACGTTTCTTCACGATTTTCTGTCTGATCACGATGCTGTTCGCGCCTGGGATGGTTGCTAACTATATCGTTGTCACGAACTTACTGCATTTGAACGATACGATTTGGGCTTTGATTTTGCCAATGGCGATGAGCCCCTTCAACGCGATCGTCATGCGGACTTTCTTCAAGCGGCAGGTGTCGGACTCAATCATTGAGGCGGCGCGGATCGATGGCGCCAGTGAGACACGGATCTTGCTGCAAATCGTTTTACCGTTAGCGGTTCCTGGGATCGCGACCATCAGTTTGTTCGCGGCGTTAGGCTTCTGGAATGATTGGTTCAACGCTTTACTGTATATCCAGAACGACAACTTGGTCCCACTACAGTATTACTTGATGCGAATCCAGTCCAACATTGAAATGTTGACCAAGAATCTTGGCGCGGGTTCACAGTACGCAAGCTCATTAGCAGCTGTACCAAAGGAAGCGACGCGGATGGCCATGGTCGTAATCTCCACGGTTCCGATCGTCATCACCTATCCATTCTTCCAGAAGTACTTCGTTAAGGGCTTAACGATTGGCGGCGTTAAAGAATAGGTAACACGTTTTTTAAAAAAATCATTTCTACTCGGGAGGTAGCGAAATGAAAAAATGGCAAAAGGCGATGCTCGGTGTAGCATCAGTAGCAAGTCTGGCATTATTGATGGCTGGGTGTGGCAACAAGAAGAGCTCAACCGGTGATACGAAGGACGGCGTCACAACTTTGACGGTGTATCAAGTTGGGGACAAGCCGAAGAATTACGATCAATTGATGGCCAAGGCAAACAAGGTTTTTGAAAAGGAAATCAACGCTAAGCTGAAATTCAACTACATTGGCTGGGGCGATTTCAGTCAAAAAATGACCGTTATGGTGTCTTCAGGCGATGACTATGATATCGCGCGGGCAGACAACTATGCGATCAACGCGCAAAAGGGCGCCTATACTGACTTAACCAAATTATTACCGAAATACGCGAGCAAGGCTTACAAAGATCTCGATGACGCTTATATCAAGGGCAACACGATCGATGGTAAATTGTACGCGATGCCAGTTCAAGGTAACGTTTACGCGAACGCGAACATTGCCTTCAACAAACATTTCTTAGAGAAATACAATCTCGATATCAAAGATGTTAAGACTTATCAAGACCTGGAACCACTCTTGAAAGCCGTTCACGCTGGTGAGAAGTCAACTGTAGCTTTTGCAATGGGCAAAGGCTTCCACGTTGAATCAAACTTCGACTATGTTTCCGGTAACGGGTTGCCATTCGCGGTTGACTTGGAAGGCGATGGCACGAAGATCGTCAACCAATATGACTCACCACGGATGTTGAAGAACTTGAAGACGATCCATGACTACTACCAAAAGGGTTACATCGCGCAAGACGCAGCTTCCGCTAGCCGTGACTACCCAATGGAAGGTAACACTTGGTTCGCGCGTCAAGAAACAGTTGGACCTTACGATTATGGCAACCAAGCCTTAAATAATTCAGCTGGTGGCGACAAGATCGAAGTTGCAGCGATTACGGATGACTTCAAGACAACTTCGCAAGCCCAAATGTCGAACTGGGTTGTTGGTAACAACTCTAAGCACAAGGAATTGGCTGTTAAGGCATTAGGCTTATTGAACAGCAATCCTGAAATCCTAAACGGCTTAGTTTGGGGTATCAAGGGCGAGAACTGGACTAAGACTGGCGATACAACCATCAAATTGACCAAGAACTTCGATAACAGCAAGCGGATGCCTGCATGGAACTTGGGCAACAACAAGATTCTTTACACAACTTCAGATACAACTGAAGAAATGATCAAGGATCGTGACGAATCAATCGCTAGCGCTAAACAATCACCAATTTTAGGCTTTAACTTTGATTCTTCTTCAGTTAAAACTGAATTGAGTAACATCCAGAACGTGATGGACAAGTACTCAGACAGTTTGAATACGGGTACTGTTGAGCCTGCTTCAACCATCAAGAAGATGGATGCCGAATTGAAGACTGCCGGCTACGAAAAAGTTCAAAAAGAAATGCAAAAACAATTTGACGCTTGGCGTAAATAAAACCATGCAATGATTTGGTGAAATAGGAGATTCCCAAGGCTGAGAAAGTCTTGGGAATTTTTTTAAAGGGTGGGTGATTCAACCGACCCAGTAGCAGTCAGAGTGAGTATACTTGAAGCAAGTAGTGAGGAGCAGAGGTTAAATGGAGCTTTTAAATCAGGAGCCGCAGTTGCAGCAGGTATTTACAGAACTAACAGATCATTTGGCGACCTTGCAGCCGATTCCGGCGGGACAAGTGATTGTTGACTTCCAGCCGGATCAACATGAGCTGGTTTTGCAGTGGGATGCGCAGCGGCAACTTGCGCGAATCATTATTCCAAAGTTAGTTTACTTGGGGCGGTTATACAGCCAACTGGTGGCGTTAGATCTGACGCGCGACCAGGCGCTTCAAGAACCGGTGCTTTTTCCGGAGGTGGCGTTTTCCTTGGATTTGTCGCGAAATGGCGTGATGCGCTTAGAAACCGTGCGCCAATTTGTCCGCTATTTAGCGGTCATGGGGTATACGCATTTATATCTGTATATGGAGGATACTTATCAGGTCGCGACGCAGCCGTATCAAGGGTATCTGCGCGGCGCTTATTCGCAGGCAGAGCTCCAAGCAATCGATGATGACGCGGCGCAATTCGGCATTGAAGTGTTGCCGTGTATCCAAACCTTAGCCCATTTAGATCAGTTGTTGAAATGGTCAGCCTATGATCGCGTTCGCGAGGACCAGTCAACGTTGCTGGTGGAGCAGCCGGAGACCTATCAGTTGATTGAGCAGTGGTTACGGCAATTGCGGGGGACTTTCCGCAGTCGCCGTGTTCACTTGGGTTTGGACGAGGCGAACGGCGTGGGTCGGGGGCAATATTTGCAACATCATCCCTACCAGTCGCAGCAGAAATTGATCAGTCAACATATTGCCAAAGTGGTAGACTTGTGTGAGCAAGCCGGATTGGCGCCGGAAATTTGGAGTGACTTTCTTTATCGTGCGCTGGATCGACGGCAGGCGCCAGGGTATTACGCACTTGATGCGGATCTGGATGAGCAGGCGGCGGCGCAATTGCCCAAGGAAGTTGCCTATTGTTATTGGGATTATGGCGAGGCCAAGGAAGAGAATTATCGAATACGGCTGCAGCGTCATCGCCTGTTTGGACCCAAGGTGCATTTTGCGGGCGGGGTTCATATTTTCGGTAATTTAGTGCCCAACTATGGCAAGTCTTGGCAGACATTGGCACCAGCGCTGGCGGCTTGTCAGCAAGAACAAGTGACCCAGGTGATGTTGACGACGTGGGGCGATGATGGCCAGGAAACCGCGCATTGGTTGGCTTTGCCGATCATGCAGTTGTTTGCGGAACGCTGTTACAACGAGAAGATCGACTTTGCTCTTGGCGCAGAACGCTTCAGTCATTGCGTTCAACCACAACTGTTTCCGTTCTTGTTGCAGTTGGACCAACTTAACGAAGTGCCAGGTGTTTTGTCTGAAAACTATTGGATGGCCAATCCCAGCAAGTATTTGTTGTGGCAAGACCCGCAAGTTGGCTTGTTCGATGAGGACCTGCGGCGTTATCAAGTGACGGCCGGGGTTGATTTAGCGGCGTATTATCAACAACAGGCGTCCCAACTGCAACAATGGCCTGAGGCGCAAGGGATTTGGGCGCTGATCACTGCCTATTATCAACGGTTGGCCCGAGTCTTAGCGCAGAAAAGTACCCTCGGTCTGCGTTTGCGGCAAGCTTATCTGGCTGATGATCGAACTGCTTTGGTCGATTTGGCGACGCAAGTGCTGTCACCGTTGCGGTCGCAGGTGGAAAAGTTGCAAGCACTTCATTATCAAATCTGGCAGGCGACCTATCGTCCCTTTGGTTGGGAAGTCTTGGAGGCGCGCTATGCCACCTTGGCGAGCCGGTTGGGGACGACCGCTCGGGCAGTCTATGACTATTTGGCCGGCGATACCCAGGCCCTAGCGGCTTTGGCTGCACCACGATTGCCTTATGGTGGTCAAACACCTTTGACAGAACTCAGCGCGCCGATTTATCGTAAGATTGCGTTCACAGGCTATAATTAAGAGTGCGGAGCGACCCGGGTAGCTTCTGAGCATTAGCCTAGCAACTGTTTTGGAGGCCGCACTTTGCCTCCGGAACAATTGCGTAGCTAAGCGCAGGAAGCTGGGTCGCGCAGCACGTTTCAATGATGGCCGCAGCTTGCGCTGCGCGTGGCGTTGGTGGATTGCAGATGTGGTGGGGGCTCCAGGTCGGGCTGGGGGTGGTGGAACGCTGCGGGCACGACTTGAAGCTTTTCGGAAGACCACCGAAAATCTTCAAGCTCGGCCTTATTGTAGGCGATAAATCGCCAATAATAATATCGCGGCTGACTCACCCCCAGCCCGACCTTCCGCCAACTAGTAAACAAACCACCAACGCCACGCTTCGCTCCAGCAGCTCAACGTTATAACAGCCGTTTGAGCACTCACGTCATTTGGCAAGCTATCGTCAATTGATGGGGTGCCACGCAATTGACGACCGTGGTTAGTGGTTACAAGCCTTAAATTGGTGATACCGGCAAAGTTTGTCTGATGAACTGGTTCTGGGTTCTCAGTGGGAGTGCTAAAGCCAGAGTATCAAGCGCAACGGGTTTCAGTGATGTCCGTGATTGCGCGCAGCACGTTTCAAAAAACAGAGTGCAGAGCGCAACGGATTGACTGTGAGCATTAACCTAGCTAGGATTTTGGAGGCTGGTCTTCGCCTCCAGAAGCCTAGCGTAGTTAAGCACAGCAGTCAGTTGCGCGCAGCACGTTTCAAAAAACAGAGTGCGGAGCGCCCCGGGTAGCTTCTGAGTATTAGCCTAGTCAGGATTTTGGAAGTTGGGCTTTGCTTCCGGAAGCCTGACGTAGCTAAGCGCAGGAAGCTGGGGCACGCAGCACGTTTGGAAAAGGAGTTTGAGATAATGGTAGCTTTAGCGGAAATATTGGCCAATTATACCGAGGCTTATGATCATAACGAGGCGCTGGTTTTTGACCAACCGATCGTCAAAGTGAAATTTTATGGTCAATTCTATCGCTTTGAGAACTTTCAGGATACTTTGAGCCGGTTTCAGACGGTGACCGCCTTACGCTGGTTGCCCAGTGATACCGCGGAAACAACCCAATTGGCGTTTTATCATCATGATGATCCTCAAGTCGCGCCAGACGGGTTCCGCTTCCAAGTCACGCCGACGCGGGAAGTTCATGTGAGTACCAGCAACCTGCGGGGGTTACGCTACGCCTTCGAGTTGTTAGAAAAAATGGTCGACGTGACGGCCGAACAGGTGGTTTTACCGCTGGTGACGGTCAATAATGAGCGGCCGCTACAAATTCGCGGTGTGATCGAAGGCTTCTATGGGAATCCGTGGCGGCAGCAAGATCGGCTGGATGTAATTCGCTATCTCGGCGCCCATCAGCTTAATACTTATATGTACGCGCCCAAAGATGATGTTTATCAGCGGAAAGATTGGCGTCGCTTGTATCCGCAGGTGAAATTAAGCGATTTCCAAGCTTTGTTGACGACGGCGCGCACGGAGATGGTTGATCTTTATTATATGATCAGTCCGGGCAATGATATTGATTTGGCCAGTCAAGCCGATTTGGATGTGCTTTGCGAAAAGTTGGCCCAGATGATTGCCGTTGGCTTCAATCATTTCGGACTGCTCTTCGATGATATTGATTATCATTTGAAAGGGCACGCGGCGGTGAAATTCGGTACGGCCGCCCAAGCGCACGCATATTTGGCCAACTATGTGGATCACTTTTTGCAGTCACGGTTGGCGTCTTATCAATTGATCGTTTGCCCAACTGAATATGACAATGCTTTTGGTTCCAGTTATTTGCGGACGCTGACTAAGTTACTAGATCCAACGATCGCGATGTTTTGGACGGGGCCGTCGACGCTGGCGGCGCAGATCTCCACGGCGGAGTTAGCGGGCATGGCCGCGGTTTACCAACGACCAATGGTGATTTGGGACAATGTGCCGGTCAATGACTATCAGAAAGATCCAGAACTGTTATTCTTGTCCGCCTACGAGAACCGGACGCCGGCTATAGGCGAGCCCCAATATCAGGTGCAAGGGGTGGTGGCCAATCCCATGTCGGAGTGGGAACCGTCGAAACTGACAGTGGGAACCATGAGTCAATTTCTTTGGGCGCCGGGCCATTATCGGCCCGAGGCGGCTTGGGCAGCAATCAGCGCCCAACTAGTCCCGGAAAAGTATCAGGCGGCCTTAGCGACTTATCAACGCTTCAATCGTAATCACTTTACGCAAGCGCCGCTGGATCACCAACAAAAGCAAGCAATCGCGACAGACGATCAAGCGTTGATCGCGGCGCAACTCCAGGAATTAGCGGCTGCGGCGGCAATCTTGATCCAGGGCAGCGCGGCGGTGCCCTTGCTACACGAAATGGCGCCTTGGCTGGCTCGCCCAGCCAAGGATCTGGCGTTGTGGCAACTACTCTGTGCCCATGATTGGGTGGCGGCGGCGCGAAGTCAGCGGGAGTTAGCGGCCTATCCATACCGGATGGTCACCGATCTGGTGGCGGCCTATATCCAACGGTGGCCGTTACCACTAGCCGCGGATCAGCAAGAAGGCACTCAGGCTTAACGCAATCTATGTTAAAATTACTTTAGAACCAATTACGCCCACGCCGTCAGCAAGTTGACGCTGCGTGACGCCAAAAAAATTAATTGGTAACTTCGGGCAAATAGGATGGGAATGGTGTCAAAATGATCGCGACGACTTTGCAGCGTTTTTTTAACGGTGTGTATACGGTATTGAAATTAAGCCTGTTTTTCTGGGTGTTGACCCTCGCTGGTGGGGTGGTCTTAGGCTTGGGACCGGCGCTGCAAACGGTCAGTGATCTGTACGTGGCGCATCACTTTGAGTATCAATTGATTACGTTCGCCGAGGCTTGGCGCGGCTTTAAACTGAACTTCAAGCCAAGTAATGCTTGGTTTTGGGTCGTGGTCTTGATTGCTGGCGCCCTTGGCTACAATCTTTATCTGGGTGTCCAGATCAAAGGTTGGTTCTGGCTGTTCATTGATTTCATTATTATTTTCGTCTTACTTTTTGATTTGAGCGTCGGCCTCAGCGCCATGACCCTGCAGAGTCACTACGAGATTCAGTGGCGCAATTTGCTTAAATTGGCGCTGCTGCAATTCTTCCATAAATTCGCGCAGGACCTGCTATTGGTGGCTGGTTTGGCCGGGTTGCTTTTCCTCACGTGGAAATTCAAGGCGATGATTCTGTTCTTCACTGTGCCGTTGATTGCGCTGTGGTCAGATCTGGTCAATCAACCCTGGATCAAAACGATTGAGGCCACCATGGCGGACAAGTCGGCTGGTAACGATCACGCCGATTTGGGCAAACGCATCGACCAGGATAAATAGGAGCGTCAGCGATGTTCAAGAAATTACGAGCGCAGCGGCGAACCAATAATTTAGCGCGGTTGGTGCGTCTGTATGCGGTGATTTTGATCATTGCCTTGACCATCGCCGCCAGTATTTTGGTGTTGATCCAAATGCGCAATTATAATAGCGATGTGAGCCAAGCGCGGGAGGCCAGTATCAATCGGGCCAGTGATATATTGTATACCCGGCAACATGACACGGATACCAGCGCGGCCCGGTTATCGGACTCCGCGGAAAAGTTGCGTAACTTGAATCACTTCTTCAGCGATTCGCCTAGCGCCTATTTGGAATACACCTTTGATCATGATATCAATGGTAGTTTCTATTATCTGCCCAATCAGTTGGGGTCGATTTTGCGCAACAATGATGATATCAAAGAAATCATTATCAATCCCGCCGGTGATAATCGCTATTATGTATTCAACTCGGCGGGCGGTCGCGTGATCAAGTCCAAAAAAGCGCCGGATGTCCAAGGTGCGTTCACGGTTACTTCCAACCTGATCGACCCGACGAATCTGCGAACGGTGGCAACCTATTATCAAATTTACGATAATACCACGTTGAATGATCGGCTGGCGCAACTGACCGGAAATTATCAGGAGCAGCTTTTCGTGACCAGCTATAATGGACAACAACTGTACCATTACGCCAGCGCGGGGGTGACCGCCGCGGAACAACGCCGGGCGCGGCGGCGCTTGGCGCGCATTTTGAAGGGGAGTTCCTTTGACGCCCTGGAACAGTTGAATGATCAGTTCGCTTTTCATTATGACTTGTTATCGGTCAACGGAGGCAACGCGGATTTCGTGATCATCGCGTTGAATAATCGCCGCAAACAGTTAGAAAACAATCTGCGGCGTGTTTCTTGGATTATTTTAGGCTGGGCGCTGATCACCACACTGTTGTTCATTATGTTGCGACTGACCTTTAGCCGGTATCAGGAACAGTTGGGCGGCATCATGAAGGCGATGCGAGCAATCGGGAATGAGGAGCTGGCCTCGCGGGTGCCCGTACCGAAAAACGATGGCGAATTGCGGACTTTGGCCGATGGGATCAATGGGATGTTGGATCAGATCCAGCAATATGTTCAGGAAATCTATCAGGTGCAAATTGACCAACAAGAGGCGAATATGCGGGCGTTACAGGCGCAAATCAATCCGCATTTTCTGTACAATACTTTGGAATATATTCGAATGAGTGCTTTAAGCGCTGGTGAAATCGAGTTGGCGGATGTGATCTATAATTTCGCGACGTTGATGCGCCACAGTATTTCCACGGGCACGACTAACGCGACCCTGGCGGAAGAAACCCAATTTGTTGAGAAATACATCTATCTTTATCAGCTGCGTTTTCCGAAACAATTGGCCTATCAAATCAGGCTGGATGAGGATATTTTACCAATGCGGGTGCCGAAGTTCACCTTACAGCCATTGGTAGAAAACTATTTCGTCCATGGGGTCGATTTCAGCCGCGACGATAACGCGATCCGCTTACAGGGACACCGGCAAGATGAGGAAACGGTGATTATTGAGATCATTAATAATGGCGATCCGATTCCACCGGCGCGGTTAGCAGAATTACAAACTTGGTTAGCGGCGACCGACCCGACGGATCCCACTGTGCTGACGCAAGAACCGGTTAAATCCATCGGTTTGCGAAATGTCGCCGATCGGATCAAGAATTTCTATGGCACGAAATCACATTTGGAAATCAATAATAATGAGTATGGCGGCGTCACGATCCGACTGGTTTTGATCACGGGCTAAGCGTGTTCAAGTCAGCAGTGGCCAGCGTCATCAGCAAGAAAGCGAGGGAGAGTTTGATGTATCGGGTCGTGTTAGTGGATGATGAGGTCATGATATTAAAAGGGTTACGGCGAATCATCGACTGGGGCGCGGCCGGCTTTGAGATTGTTAAAGTGGCCAGTTCTGGACAAGAAGCCTTGGATTTCTTGGCGCAACAATCGGTGGATCTGGTGATCACCGATGTGACGATGCCGAAAATGAACGGGTTGACTTTGGTCAGCCAGGCCTTCGCGCAAGGTCATCATTTCTTGTTCGTGATTCTATCGGGCTATGATGAATTTGATTACGCTCGGAAAAGTCTCCAACTAGGGGCGCTCAACTATTTGATGAAACCAATCGACACGCAAGAGCTATTGAACACCTTGGTAGAAGCCAAAGAACGCTTGGACGCGTTACAAAAGCCGCAATATCCACAACAGCGGCTGCTAGATCACGCCATTCATGGTCAAGCAACAGACGCCGAACTGGTTCAATTGGGGCAAGAATCGGGGTTCGCCGATGTGGATCCCAATTCTTTCTATTTATTAGCCTTCGTGGGGCTGGGCGGTTCGCAGGAGTTCATCAATTACCTGTTAAAGGTCAATCGAGAATGGTTTATGAATGCGGATGGCGCCCTCTATTTGTTGTTTGTTGGCTCCCGTTGGCAAGTTGATCAATTCCTGTTGAGCCTGCCGCGGGAATATGGTGCGCAAACGCAATTGATCGTGATGTCCGCCAGCTCAAGCGATTTCTCGGCGTTGGTACCACGGTTTAACACTGTCCAACGCCGCATCAGTACCGCCAAGTTCTATGATCAGCAACGTGGCTTGTTGCGCATTGATGAGCTGAGTCGGGATCAAGAACAACATTTTCCCGAGTTAGAGATCGCGCGGATTGACCAGCTGATCAACGCCGGCAATCGCGAAGAGCTTCAGGACTTGATCCAAGTGACCTTCATGGCGATGAGCCAAGCCCAGGCTGATGCTGATTATGTGCGCCAGGTTTCCTTCTGGTTTTTAGCGACCTTAAATCGGCGGCTACACTTCAATGAAACCTTCTACAATAACCAATTGGAATTGATCAACCAGCTCCATGATTTCAAGAAGATCCTGGATTTGAACCTCAGCTGGATCACCCAGTTGGAAAATTCAGCGATCCAAGATTATTCACCTAATGTCGCGGCGGCGATCCAGTATATTTACTTGAACTACCACCAGGATATCAATCTCGGACTGGCCGCGGATCAACTCCATCTGAGCAGCATGTATCTGGGTCAGTTATTCAAACAAGAAACAGGGCAAACGTTTAGTCGGTTCTTGAACCACTATCGGATTGAGCAGAGCAAGTATTTGTTGCGCAACACCAGTGAATCCGTCAGTGAAATCGGCATGGCCGTGGGGTATAGCACGCCAAATTACTTCTTCCGGATGTTCAAGCAGGAAACCGATCAGTCGCCGAAAGAATACCGTCAGGGCTAAAAGATGATCCCGATTTCCACCCCCGCGCCCGCTGAGCGCCGCACGGCACTAGTCACGATGAAATTCATATAAAATTCACACTATGTTCTATATTAATTCATATTACCGTCTTCGTTCGTTCGCAAAGTTAGGCTATTATTATTAACATAGAAAGTAATCACACAACATGAATAATCTATGAAGTTTCTCCAGCTTGATAGCGTTGTGTCAACGGCTTTCTACCAACCCAAACCTATATAATAATTGCTAGTTTTCTTCATTACTCCTTCCTCTATACTTAAAAATAGAGCCGAAACCTCACTTCCTGCCCAGAAGTGAGGTTTTTTGGTATCTCTGGAAAGCAGCGCTGCTGTTGGAACTTGTGCTTGATTGCGGGTGCAGGTGGGTTGGGTGGGGACGCAACCGCCTCAGGACGTTTGTCGTGGCTGGAAACGTGCTCACCGACCCAGCTCCCTGCGCTTAGCTACGCAACTATTCCGGAGGCAAAGATCAGCCTCCAAAATAGTTGCTAGGCTAATGCTCAGGAGCTACCCGGGTCGGCTCGCACTCTGTTTCGAACGCGGTGGGCATCGTTTGAAGCCAATCCGCAAGCCCAGCGGTTTGTCTTCAAATCGAGCCTTATTCTAAGCGATAAATCGCTAAGAATAATCTCACCGCTGAGCCACACGTCCTGAGGCGGTTGCTGAACAGAATTGCGCTTATCTGCAATCAAGGCGAAGAATTTAACGAAGTGCTTTTGCAAGCTGGCGGTCAAAAGTCAAACAATTGCTCACTTTTTTGGGTGATATGGCAATGCTAACGGAATTATAGGACTGGATCAGTACATTTCTGATAGTATCAACGGCTTTAGGCTTTTTATAGCGTTTGGCGAATGGCCCTCAAAATTATCGATAATCGAGATTCTGCTTACGAAATTTGAAAATCTGCAACACGCAACATTAGATAATTAGTTGATTTCATGCGGTCGTTTAACTCCTATTTCTCCAATTAGTTTAGTTGGAGTATTTAATCGTTGTCTTGAAAACAGTCATATCAGCACTGATCACTCTTCGCCGAAGGAAGTAAGCCGTTTTTATCTCGCTTGCTTAACAATCTGTAAGTGGAAACCGGCAAATTCGGTAATTTACCGAGAACAAGGTTTGTTTATCAGACAGACTGCGCTGGTGTCACCAATTTAAAGCTTGTGACCACTAACTACGGTCGTCAATTGCGCGGATCCCCATCAATTGACGATAGTTTGCCAAATGACGTGAGTGCTCAAACGGCTGTTATAACGTTGAGCGGCTGGAGCGGAGAAATTCGGGGTGAGATCGCCGTGAAATTGTCCGGTTCTTTCTATGGTTTGGCGAATGGCAATATTTGACCACAGGATTATAATGGTGGTGAATATTTGAGGTGATATTTTGAACATCGAAACAATTGACGGTTTACCAAACGTAGTCATTGATAACTG
>NZ_BAAABI010000011.1:0-77198 GCF_054785215.1 Lapidilactobacillus salsurivasis
ATTTTTTTCGTCGAATTTAAGGTTACCAGAAGATGGTTTCTATGCCTACATAAAAAGCCCCAAAATTCCGAAAAAGTTCGGAATTTTGGGGCTTTTATTTTTGAAACTAGAATTGTGTCCTAGCCTCCTTTTTTTGATTGTTTTTGATGGAACGAGTGTCGTGGCGATTTCGCTCTACTTGGACCTACTTGGTGTCGCTTTTTGGCTATTTCCCCAACAGAAATTTAGAAATGAGAAAACCACAAGCGCCTACCGCGCCATCGAGGTCCGTGTAGGGCACGGCGACTAGTTGTTGTGAGCGTTCAAAATTTGCTAAGCTCACGTTTTGTTGAATTTTTTCTTGAAGGAGGCCAAATAGTTCTGCGTCACTGAATAGTTCGCTGTGTAAATAAATCGTTCGACAATCGATCAGTAGAGAAATGTTCTCTAAGGTAATTGCAAGATACCTGAAGGCGTGTTGCAGAATATTGTTGATACCCTCGTCACCGAGATGATATGCATTAATAATTGTTTTAATATTGATTTCTGCCTGGTTTTCGACTAACTGGTGCAGATAGGTCCCATTGGTATGGGCAAAGAGCATTTTGGCCTTTTTGATGATCCAAGCTTCACTTGCGTAAGTCTGCAGACAACCACGTTTCCCACATTCGCAGAGTTCACCATCAGGATTGACTGTTGTATGCCCAATTTCTCCGATCCGCTGGTTGTGACTGCCATAAATTTCGCCTTGATACATATACGAGCAAAACATGCCACGACTAATATGCAAGTAGAGAAAATTACTATCCTGCTTGTTTGACTTAAGAATACGTTGCGCCTTGGCCATGCTTTGAACGTTATTTTCTGAGAGGACGGGAATATCAAAACTTTGGGCGATTTTGAGAAGATCGAATTGCGTCCAAATTGGATTGTTCGTCAGTATTTTATTTTGCTTTGCATCGAAGTGACCAGGTAACGCAATGCCGATTGCTGAAGGATGATAGGCTGAGCATTGAGATACGAAATTCTTCAGATAGCCAAGATAGTCTTGGTAAGTGAAGTTAGCAAGGGTGTGCTGGGAATCAAAGTTGAGAACTTGATCTTTGAGAACGGTCCCTAGGTTATCAGTCAGACAAAAAGAAAAATATTTTTCCGACAATTCGGTGCCAATGAAGAATTGTTGGTTGGCGGCAATCTCTAAAAGAATTTTTCGCCGTCCTGAAGTCTGTTGCTGGATTTCTTCGCCGGCTTCTTTGATCAACCCTGTTTCAATTAACTTCGCAGTGAGCGCACTAATAGTCGCGGGTGTAATTCCGGTGAGGTTGGCGATGTCGATTCGCGAGATCGGACCTTGCGAATAAATAACGTCAATCACTCTGGCTTGGAGTTCTTGTTGTTTCTTTGTTTTCTTCATGGAAAGTTCCTCGATTGCGAACAAGTATGTTTGATATAGTTATTAATTATAATCAAATAATGCGTAAAAGTCAACTGAAAGCGGTTGACAAATTATATTTTATAATCTATCCTTAACGTGTTAATGACAAATTGTTATTATTGATCCTGCTTTATCGACGGGTTATTCGGCCGATTTCTCGCCGCTACTACTATCTTTGTTGGAATTATAAACTTATTGCAATAGGATTCAGTTATTTGTATTGGTTTTAAAATGTTATTATCAATCATGAAGGAGCCCTAACCTTGAATAAATTAATGGATCGACTACAGAAATATTTATTGCCGCTAGCTATCAAAATTGGTAATTTGAAGTTTTTGGTAGCCTTGCGGGATGCTTTTATCGGTACGATGCCCGTTGTCATGACAGGGTCATTAGCAATTCTCTTCAATGCATTCTTAGTGGATATTCCCGATCAATTCAATCTGCCGGCAATCACTGCCAACATGCAATGGTTGGTCGATATCAATAACTTAGTCTTTAAAGGAAGCTTGGCAATCGTCACCTTAATGTTTGTTGTTTCTTTGGGTGTCAATGTTGCCAAAATTTATCAAGTTGACCGGCTGTCTGCCGCGCTGGTCACGTTATCATCATTTGTGATTTCATTGGGTCAGTCGATGTCCACCACATTTGCAGTGTCTGCGGATAAAATAAGTTCTCTAAAGAAATTATTGCAAGGTGTTGATGGATTATCTGTTGGGAAAGACGGCTTGACTGCAACAATCAGTGGCATGATCCCAGCCGGTCAAATTACATCCAATGGCTATTTTACTGCCATTATTATTGGCTTCTTGAGTTCAATTATTTTTTGCAAGATCATGAATAAGAATTGGACCATTAAGTTGCCTGCATCGGTGCCACCAGCAATTGCCACGCCATTCATGTCAATCATTCCTGGGTTTATCGCCATGTATTCCGTTGCTGTCCTGTCGCATTTCTTCCAAATGTTGACAGGTAAGTTGATTATTGATTGGATCTATCAAGTTTTGCAAACGCCGTTATTGGGAATGTCCCAGAATTTCTTTGCAGTCTTGGCTGTTTCCGTGTTGACCCAACTCTTCTGGTTCTTCGGGATCCATGGCGGCAATGTCATGGCCCCAATTATGGAAGGTGTTTTCGGCGTGGCGATGTTAGCCAATCTGGATGCCTATCAGAATCATAAACCAATTCCTTATCTTTGGACAAGTGTTTCCTTCGGTGCGTTTGTCTGGTATGCAACTTTAGGCTTGTTGATCGCGATTTTCTGGAAATCTAAGAACAGTCATTATCGTGAAGTTGCCAAATTAGGGATTGCCCCCGTGATGTTCAACATTGGCGAGCCGGTCATGTATGGCTTACCAACTGTTTTGAATCCGATTATGTTCATTCCCTTTATTCTGTGCCCTGCAGTGATGACGACGATTTCTTACTTTGCCACGAAGTTAGGCTTAGTTGCACCGGTAACGCAAAACGTGACTTGGGTCATGCCGCCAGTGTTATACGGTTTCTTCGCCACGGCGTTTGATTGGCGAGCAATCGTCCTTTCACTTGTTAATATTGCCTTAGCAACGTTGATTTATTTGCCGTTTGTCAAAATGGGCGACAATGAGGAACTTCAACAAAATGTCTAAATTTGAAATTAAAGATCAATTCTATTTGAACGGCCGTCCCTTCAAAATCTTATCTGGTGCAGTGCACTATTTCAGGATTCATCCCAGTCAATGGGAGGATACCTTGTTTAACTTGAAGGCTTTGGGCTTCAATACAGTGGAAACCTATCTTCCTTGGAATCTTCATGAACCGCTTGAAGGTCGCTTCGATTTTGCTGGGATTAAGGATGTGGCGAAATTCATCGAAATCGCAGATCAACTAAATTTGAAAGTGATTTTACGACCATCTCCTTATATCTGCGCAGAATGGGATTGGGGTGGACTGCCAGCATGGTTGCTCAATAAGCCTGGGCTGAAAGTACGCACGACTGACCCACGCTTCTTAACCGCTGTTGCCACTTATTATCATGAACTGTTTAAGCGACTGACACCTTATCAAGTGACTCAGGGTGGCCCGGTCATCATGATGCAAGTTGAAAATGAGTACGGATCGTATGGCAATGATCACAACTATCCGCAAGCAATTGCTAGAATGATGCGAGCTGAGGGCGTAGATGTTCCTTTGTTTACAGCAGACGGAACTTGGCCAGAGGCGTTGGAGTCGGGAGCGTTGATTGCTGATGATATTTTAACAGTGGGGAACTTTGGCTCAGCCGCGCGAGAAAATTTGGCGGTGTTAGCTGATTTCCAACGCCAACACCAGAAGAACTGGCCCTTGATGTGTATGGAATATTGGGACGGTTGGTTCAATCGCTGGGGCGAACCGATCATCCGCCGTGATGCTCCTGGATTTGCCCAGGATATCAACGAACTGCTCGAGGTAGGTAGTCTTAATTTATATATGATGCGCGGTGGTACGAATTTCGGGTTCTTCAATGGCTGTTCCACACGAACCAACGATTTGCCGCAAATCACGTCGTATGACTATGACGCCCCAATTACTGAATGGGGCGCGCCAACTGCTAAATACAATGCTTTGAAGACCGTGATCCACGAACGCTATCCCGAGTTACCACAGCAGCAGCCGCGCCAGCGCCACTACAAGCAATATCCAACGATTTTTGCAAATGGAGAACAATCACTGACTGCTGCTCTCCACAGCGGGAGATTTACCTTTAAAAACAGTCAAGAAACGCAACCAATGGAGGCGCTGGGTGGCGGTTACGGTTATGCCTATTATGAAACCAGCGTGAAGAATTATGGTCACTCAGAGAAAATAAAATTAGTTCAGGCAGCGGATCGGGCCCATATCCTAATCGACAATCAGACGCTTACTTGCCAATATCACGAGACCCTTGGTGATACCGTTGAGTATTCGGGCACTGGTGCCGAGATACAGATCGGTATTCTGATTGAGAATCTCGGCCGTGTCAATTACGGTCCGAAGCTCAACGCGCCTTCTCAGCATAAAGGAATCGTTGGTGGGGTGATGATCAATAATCATTTCCATTCTGGTTGGCGACAAGTGGCTTTGGATTTTAGCGCTGAGATGTTAGCCAATTTGGACTTTTCGACTAGACTGTCTAAGCTAAATGTTCCCAATCAACCGTGCTTCTATCATTTTCACTTTACGATCGAAGACTTTAGCGATACTTTCATTGATTGCCGTACCTGGGGTAAAGGTTGTGTGATTATCAATGGCTTTAATTTGGGACGCTATTGGTCCGTGGGTCCAACCAATTATTTGTATGTGCCCGCTGGTTTACTTAAGCCAGATAATGAAATCATTGTTTTCGAAACAGAAGGCAAGCAAATTGACCGGGTTGATTTTTCTGATAAACCGATTTATTAAGACTAGTTGCGTCAAAATATAGCTGCAGGAGTTGAGAGTTTGAAAAGATTAATTAGCGCGGATACCTCCGAGCTTTTGAAAATGACTCGTTTAGAGTTGAAACAAAGTATTGCAGCCAGTGAGGGTCGCACGATTCTCTCTGAAAATGTTGCCGGTCGTGAGGCTGTTGTTGCGGATCTTACCAGCACCGAGATTGCCCATGCTTTTGGGGCTGATCTGGTTCTGCTAAATGGTGTAGATGTTTTTGAGCCGGTTATTTCCGGGCTTCCTGCTCAGGGTGTGGCAAGCAACATTGTGACACAGCTACACCGATTAGCTGGCTGCCCTATAGGTGTGAACCTCGAGCCTGTCGGAGACTTAAACGAAATGGTCGAGGATCAAACACCCATTACTGCTGGCCGTCAATTGAGTCTGGCAACGCTTCAGCAAGTATCACGGCAACAGTTTGATTTTATTTGCTTAACGGGTAATCCGGGGACGGGCGTGACGAATTCGACGATCGCCCGCAGCATCAAACTAGCGCGTGATAATTTTCCTGGCTTGATCATTGCCGGGAAGATGCATAGCTCTGGGGTTAGCGAACCTTTGATCACGGCGGATCTTGCACGGACGTTCTTGGCAGCAGGGGCAGATATCGTGCTGGTCCCTGCCGTGGGGACCGTTCCTGGTGTGAACCAACAAATGCTGACGGAAATTGTCACAGCTGTGCATGCCCAGGGTGGTTTGGTGATGAGTGCGATTGGTACCAGTCAAGAAGGTTCCGCAACCGATGTGATCAAACAAATTGCGCTGACCAACAAAATTTGCGGTGTCGATATCCAACATATCGGCGATGCCGGATTTGGAGGTGTTGCCCCTGTTCAAAATATTATCGCGTTAAGCGACGCGATTCGTGGTAGCCATCACACGATTTCCCGGATTGCGCGTTCAATCAATCGGTAGTTTGTTGCTCCGGTCTCGTTGACTTGCAATCAAGCTGATCCAGAATATTGGTCCAACCCAGAATATCTTCCCAATTAGAAGTCGCCTCTTCTAGTTGGGATTTTTTGATGGCACATCCCTTAGAATCCGGCGCCGACGTGCTAGGCAATTTGTTCTTCCTAACCGCCGCTCGAGGGTGGCCGCCAGTTTGATACTATTAGTTTTCCTTGACCGAGTTATTTCATAAATAATTGCTGAAGCAGTCGTAAGTCGTCAGTGTTATTGGTATACTTGAATTATTACCTGAGTTTAGGGGAGGAAAATCAATGATTCAGTTTGATAAGGTTACGAAAAAATACGGCGATAAAGTGGCGTTGGATGAATTAACGTTGGAGATCAAGGCGGGCGCGATCTTCGGCTTCTTAGGGCACAACGGCGCTGGTAAATCGACCACGTTGAAAAGTTTAGTGAGTATTATTGAGCCGACCAGTGGCGCGATCACGGTGGACGGGTTGGATCTGGCGACGCAGCGGCACGCCGTCAAAGAGAAGATTGCTTATGTTCCGGATATTCCCGATATTTTCATGCAATTAACGGCCAACGAATATTGGAGTTTGATCATCGCCGCTTATTCCTTGGACGCCGAGGCAGTGACGGCACGGCGGCAGGAATTGTTGGATCTGTTTGAAATGGCAGAACATCAGGATGAAACGCTGGCCAGTTTCTCCCACGGAATGCGCCAGAAAACGATCATTATTGGCGCCTTATTGCCAGATCCCGACATTTGGGTGTTGGACGAGCCTTTGCAAGGGTTGGATCCGCAGGCAGCGTTCGATTTGAAAGAGATGATGAAAGCGCACGCGGCCAAGGGTAAGACCGTGATTTTCTCGACCCACGTTCTGGACACGGCCCAACAATTATGTGATGAATTGGCGATCTTGAAGCAAGGCGAGCTGATCTATCAGGGCTCGGTGGCTGATTTGTTGGCGGCCCATCCTCAAGAGTCTTTGGAGACGATCTACTTGCAGATGGTTGGGCGGCAGTCGGCGGAAGGGCATTTGGTGGAAGACCTGAATGGTGAGCAACATGAATAAACGCCAACTCAGCGTCCTGACCCAGGTCAATTTGCGCCTGATCAGTCCCCAAGTCACCGATAAACTACGGAAGAAAGGGAAAGCAGGGAAGCGGATGACCAAAAGCTTGCTGAATCAGTACATCTCATCTGGCTTGATTTTCATTTTGATTTATGGTTTCTTGATGTTGAGCCTGGACTTCCACAAGTTTCCCGGGATCTTCACCTATTACGTGGCATTATTTGTGTTGATGGGGGTGACCCAAGCCATCAGCGCGATTTATAATATCTTCTTCGAAGGCGCGGATCTGCCGGGCTATTTGCCGCTACCTTTCCGTAATTTGGAAATTTTCCTCGCTAAAATCATCGTCGTTTTGATCGGGGTGGTCCCGTTCATCCTGCCAATGGTGATCATTTTCTTCATGCTCAGCTGGCGCGGGGGGATCATGATCCCCTTGGCCGTCCTGTTGGCCCTGGTCGTCTTTATTCTGTTTACGGCGGTCGTCTTGGCAGCGTCAAGCTTGGTGGTCTTTGGTTTGACCAAGACCAAGTTCTTCCAGCAACATAAGAAAACAGCCACCAGTTTGTTGCTGGGCTTGACCATGATCTTCATGATGGTGGGGATTTTCTTCACCAATATGAAGTCTAGTTCCGCAGGCGCGAACACCGTCGATACGAAACCGCTCCAGATCTTCATGCCCTTATATCATTTGCTCGACCAACCATTCAGCGGCGCAGGTTTGCTGGGGTTCGGCATTTTCGTGGCGCTATTAGTGATCTTGCTGCTGGTGATCCGTCAATGGATCTTGCCGGATCTGTTCACACAATTGACCCAGTCCAATACCGATATGGGTGGTGGCGCGCGCAAACGCCGCCTACCTAGTGGTTTGCGGCCACTATTGAGCTTTTACAACCGTCAATTGTTGAAAGAGCCCAATTTGATCATGCAAGTTATTTCGACGACCTTGATGGCACCGCTGATTTTCTTGATGTCCTTTGGTCTGGGCGGCAGAATCAATCTCAGTTCGTTGTCATTTTATCCTTGGTTTGGCGTATTCTTCCTAGGTGGCGCGGTTTTGGCCGTCATGATCACCGACAAGGTTTCCTTTGTCGCCAACTTGATTTCGTTAGATAAGCAGAATTACGAATTTGTCCAAGCCTTACCGTTATCTTTGAATCGTTATCTGCGGGAAAAATTCCGCCTTGGCTTTCTGATCCAGAGTATTATGGGCGCCGGGGTGGCCCTGATCGCCGCCTTCGTGCTACATATCTCGCCACTACTGGTGGTGATGATGATCTTGGGCGTGATCTATGGTGCGTATTATTTGAGTCATTATTACTTCATTCGTGATTTCCGGCTGCACTTGCCGGACTGGACCAACATCAACCAACTGTTCAGTCGCGGTGGCGGCAACTTCGCGTTAGTGCTCGTTTTAGGTGGCAATATGATCCTGGGCGCCTTAGCCTTGGTTGGTTATGCTTATGCGGTCACGTTGCAGCCGATTTGGGCGAATGTGATCGCAGCGGTGATCTTGCTGGTTGTCGCTGGGCTGTTGTCGCGGTATTTCCAACGGTCGTTTTGGCGGCGCTTGGATTGATTGTCATGATTGGATTGAAAAAACCGTCGTTTGACGGTTTTTTTGTTTGCTTGCTGATGTGCTGGGTTTGGTGTGGACGCAACCGCCTCAGGACGTTTGTCGTGGCTGGAAACGTGTTCACCGACCCAGCTCCCTGCGCTTAGCTACGCAATTGTTTCGAAAGCAAAGTGCGGCTTTCAAAACAATTGCTAGGCTAATGCTCAGGAGCTGACCGGGTCGGTTCGCACTCTGTTTCGAACGCGGTGGGCACTGTTTTGAGCCAATCCGCAAAGACCGCGGCTTGTCTCAAAATCAGGCCTTATTCTAAGCGATAAATCGCTAAGAATAATCTCACCGCTGAGCCACACGTCCTGAGGCGGTTGCTGAACAGAATTGAGCCGATCTGTCATCGAAGCTGGATATCTGACGAAGTGGTTTTGCAAGTGTGGTGGTCAAAACCCATCACACTTTTTTTGTGGTACGGCAATGTCAACGGATTTGGATTGGGTGGTCGGGATATTTTGCGTAGACTGGACATCTCTACACATTTCCTTAACAATCCTTGAGCGGCGACCGACCGATTCAGTTGATTAGCCAAGATTCTACCCGAGTTCATCAGACAGACTGCACTGGTGTCACCAATTCAAAGCTGGTGACCACTAGCCACGGTCGTCAATTGCGTGGCTCCCCATCAATTGGCAACAGCTTACTCAGTAGGCGTGAGTGCTCAAACGTCTGTTAAAACGTTGAGCGGCTGGAGCGGAGAAATTCGGGGTGAGATCGCCGTGAAATTGGTCTTAGTGGCTCTGCCACTTAGACCAAGGCCTGATTTTGAGACAAACCGCGTCCTTTGCGGATTGGCTCAAAACAGCGCCCACAGCGAGCTCACCCCGAATTTCGCAGCGCAAGCCGCGGCCAACCTACTTTTAATCAGTTTTGCCGCGCCCAGAAGTCGGCAAGCTTTAGGGATAGTTCCTGCGGCGACCGAGCCAATTGCGCTTGCTGCCAGTGCGGCGGAAACAGCTGCCGGTAACGCCCACTGGCAAAGCGCTGGTCGATCAACAAGATCACCCCGCGATCCGCCATACCCCGAATGACGCGGCCACCTGCTTGCAACACGTTGTTGAAGCCGGGAAGTTGATAGGCGTAGGCAAAGCCTTGGCCGTTTTTCTCTTGGTAATAATCCCGAAGGAGGTCGTTTTCCAGGCTCAACCCAGGGAGGCCGACGCTGACGATTGCCACGCCGATCAGCCGGGTGCCTTGCAAGTCGATGCCCTCCGAGAAGGCGCCGCCGAGCACGGCAAAACCGACCAGCGTCTCGTCAGGATCGTGGGTGAAAGCGGCCAGAAAGTCTTGCCGAACTTTTTCACTGGACCCAGCTTCTTGCTGAACGGTTTTCACGTGGGGCGCGGCTTGAGTGAAAGCGGTGGCGACTTGTTGTAAGAAACCATAGGAAGATAGGAAAACAAGGTAATTGCCAGTGCGGGCGTTGATCATTTGCGACAGGGTGGCCACGATTCGCGGCAGGTTGGTTTCGCGCTGGCGATAGGTGGTTTGCACGTAATTGGTGATCCACAAACCCTGGTGTTCCGGCGGAAAAGGCGAGGTGATCCGATAGATCAGGCTCTCGGGATCTGCGGCGGTCAGCGTTTCTTGATAGTAGCTGAGTGGTGTCAGTGTGGCCGAAAACAGGATCGCGGCATCGCCTTTATGAAGCGAGGTTTGCAAAAATTCGCTGGCATCCAAACAGCGCAAGGTGATTTTCAAGGTTGGGCTGGTGGTGACGATCGTTTGATAATTATCGCCATAAAAGTCGTAAATTTTCAGAAAAGTATTCACCGCGAAAAAGAGATTCAAGACGGATTCATGGAACTCGGATTCTTTGTGGTCCTGCAACCAAAGCCCCAGTTTCTCCAGAGTTCGGTACAGAAGTTCAATGAAGTCCTCATCAGGCGCGCTTAACAGCGCCAAATCAGGGGCGGCGTCGCGAGTCGCCTTGCTGCCATATTTCTGGGTCAGCAGTTGCACGGTGATCGGCAGCTTTTCCACCGCTTTTTCAGGTTCGCTTTCGGATTCGTTCTTGAATTCGTTTTTGGGTTTGTTTTTTGGTTTGTTTTCAGACGCCTTGCTGCCGCTGGTTTCATCACTTGTGACATCGTTTGCGCCATCGCTTGTTTCGCTCTTTACTTCAATTTTTGCTGCTGGGCCAGCTTCAAGCGTTGCTTCAGCTTTATTCTCGGTTTCCTGTCCTTCAGCTTTTTCAGAAATCGTCGGCGAGCTAGTTTGGGTGTCTGCTGGTTGTGCGGGGCTGATTTTTGCTGGTGCTAGTGCAACTGACGGCGCAGGATCAACTTTTGCCGGTGCGGTTGGCGTTATTGATGCGGCGGTCGTTGACGTTTCGCCACTGAAAAGTTGTTGCAGGATCTTGAAACTGGCCTGCAAGGGTTTCAAGGCGCGGCGCAATTGTTTCACGGCGGTGCTTTGGTGGCCGCGAATTTCTTTTTTGAGATTCTTGACCAATTGTTCGTCAAGGCTGCTGCTGTACATTTCACGGCTGCGGCTGACCAAATTGTGGGCTTCGTCGATCAGGAAAACACTGCCGGGTTGGGGATCGGCGAAGAAACGTTGCAGGTAAACTTGAGGGTCGAAAAGATAATTATAGTCGCCAATGATCACGTCGGCGAACAAACTGGCGTCCAGACTGAACTCGAAGGGGCAAATGGTGTGCTTTTCGGCGTAACGCTGGATGGTGGCGTGGTCCCAGCGGTTCTCGTGTTCGAACAGGTCCTTGAGGGCGTCTTTGTTGCGGTCGTAATAGCCCACGTGGTTGGGGCAGTTTTGTGGCTCCAAGCCTTGTTGGACCATCAAGCAACTTTTGTCCTTGGCGGTGATCGTGACACTTTTCAGTTGGGCGCCGTGGTCATTGAGCAGTTGGACGGTTTCTTCGGCGACTTGGCGGGTGCTGGTTTTGGCGGTGAGGTAGAAAATGCGCTCGCTCAGTTCGGTTCCAAAAGTTTTGACTGTGGGGAAGAGCGTGGCGATGGTTTTCCCTGTGCCCGTGGGTGCCTCGGCCAACAGGAATTTCTGGGCGGCGATGGTTTTGTAGACCACGCCGGCGAACTGGTGTTGTTGCTCACGAAAAGCGGGGAAGGGGAACGCCAATGTGGCCGCCGCCGCATTCCGCCGCGTCCGCCAGCTGGAGCGCAAATGGAGCCAATATTCATATTCTGTCATAACTTTGGTCGCGAAATCATGTAAGTCAGTCCGCGACCAAACTTGTTGTTCCCGGGTGATTGTTTCGGTCAACGTCTGAAAATAGGTCAGTTGGACAGTGACTTCGGCCACGTCTTGTTGCTCCGCCAGCAGCCAGGCGTAGAATTTGGCCTGGCCCCAATAGCGGGTCAAGGCGTCGGCGGTCAAGTCGGCGAAGGCTGGCTCCGACGTCTTGATTTCGTCCACCAAAATAGCGCCGGAATCAGGATCGATCACGACACCATCGGCGCGGCCTTCAATTAAGTAGGCGGTACCATCCAATTCAGTTTCATAAGTTAGGTGGACTTCTTTTTGATAATCTGATCCGGCTTGTTTTTGCAGGCGGCGGTGGATCCGCGCGCCTTCCAAGGCGGTGTGGTTGCTGGAAGGTTGCGGCACCAGGTCGCCAGATTTCAAAGTAAATTCGATCAGTTCACGAATGCCAAGTTTTTTTACCATAATCGCTCATTTCTAGAACCAAGTTGCCAAAAAATCAGACGTCAAGGCCTGCTTGAAGTGCCGCTGCGCTGGTGCGAAGTTCTGGTCGGCGCCTTATTCTGTTAGGGACTGCCAGGCGGCCAATTCCGGGCTGGGGCGGGCGGCTTGTTGGGCCAAGCGCCACCATAAAGGGCGTAAGCGTTGATACTTTTGGGCGCTGGTGGTGTCAGGGTGATAGGTGGTTGTCGCGACTTTCGGTTGTGGCCGCCACCAAGGTTGGTCTGGATCTAAGGCCTGTTGGGCCACGCGTCTAGCGCCCACCGCGGAGCCTTGGATTTCTTGGGGAATCACCAAGTCGCGGGCGAAGAGATCACTGATCAATTGGCACCAGAAAGCCGAGCGGGCAAAACCGCCTGTTCCCAATAACGTGGCTGTTTTGGCGGCGGGCACCAGGTCAGTCAACTGCCGCGTCACGATCGCCAAGTTAAAGCTGATCCCCTCCAAAATCGCCCGCAACAAATCGGCGCGGGTATGCTGACTGCGTAAGCCAATCAAGTGTCCGGACAAATCACCATCCCAAAACGGCGCGCGTTCGCCGTTCAAGTAAGGTAAGAAGATCAATCCCCGGGCGCCCAGGGGACTTTGCGCGGCCAAAGCAATCAAGGCGCCAATCGGGTCTGCGGTATTTTGCAGGTCAGGGCAGAAGGTGTCCAAGGCCCATTGCAAAATAATCCCGCCGTTGTTGACGGGACCGCCTATCAGCCAGTGATCGGGGTCGATCCGATAACAGAACAACTCTCCGTGGGGCGCCAATTGTGGTCGGGCGCTGATCACGCGGACGGCGCCACTGGTTCCGATCGTTAAGGCGATTTGGTGCTCGTGGACCGCGCCCAAGCCGATGTTCGCCAAAGCGCCGTCGCTGGCGCCCACCACCAGTCGGGTCGTCGGCGCCAAGCCTAAGGTGCGGGCCGCAATCGCGGTTAGGGGATATTGTTGAGTGATCGGGACGATTTGCGGCAGTTGGTCTGCGCGCGCTGCCAATTTTTTTAAAAGTTGCGGTGCCCATTGACCGGTTTCATAGGACGCTAGCCCGGTGGCGCTGGCCAGGTTGACGTCCAGGGCGAAGTGAGCGGTCAAGCGCCAAACTAAGTAGCTTTTGAGATCGGCGAAGTAGGCGGTCCGGGCCAATAATGCCGGCTGCGTTGCTTGGAGCCAGCACAGTTTGGCCAACGGCGTCATCGGGTGCAGCGGCGTCCCACTCACTTGGTACAACTCCGCCGCGTCTTTTTGTTGCCGCAGTCGCGCCACGCTGGCCGCCGCCTGATTATCAGCCCAGGTGAATAGCGCCGTTGACAAACTGACCGCCGTCACCGTAGCCATCGGCGCTTGTTGTCGAACTTGTTGGATCACCTTGACAACCGCTTGCCAAATCGCGGTGGGGTCCTGTTGCGCCTGCCCCGGTTTTTCCTGAATCAAGGGATACCCCTGGGTCGCCGTGCCCACGGCCCGCTCGTTCGTGTCGAAAAGAATCGCTTTGGTGCTCGTGGTGCCCACGTCAACGCCAATAATCATCGGTGACAGCCTCCTTCTTTTGAAACGTGTTCGCCAGCCCAGCTTCTTGCGCTTAACTACGCCAGGCTTCCGGAGGCAAGGCCCAGCCTCCAAAATCCTGGCTAGGTTAATGCTCAGAAGCTAACCGGGCTGGCTCACACTCTGATTTTAGTGTAGTGAAAAGCGAGGGAACATGCAAGTCACAATCAGAGCGTGAGCGCGTTTACGCGGAGGGCGTTGGTGGCTTGCAGATATGGTGGGGCTCCAGGTCGGGCTGGGGGTGGTGGAACGCTGCGGGCACGACTTGAAGCTTTTCGGAAACCCGCCGAAAATCTTCAAGCTCGGCCTTATTGTAGGCGATAAATCGCCAACAATAATATCGCGGCTGACTCACCCCCAGCCCGATCTTCCGCCAAACGGATAAACAGCCCATCAACGCTTAGCACATGTTGTCAGCCAAACTGGTTGATTGTGGGGCTAAGCGCGCCGCTCAACGATCGCATCAGTACTTCCGCCGACGGAGTGGCTAGTCCCAATCGTGAGGCGCGCCCTGCAATTGATGACCTTGGTTAGTTGGTCCCGATTACTTGCGGGCGATAACAATAGGCGTTGTTTTGGTCATCAGGGGCAATTCTGTCATGCAGCACGTATTAAAAAAGCCTGACGCCTTGCACGTCAGGCTTTGCTTTCGCTAAAATCGGCTGCTTGATCGGTTGTTTTTGCGGCTGATCTTGAGCGTTGCTGATTGGTCGCTGTGATTCTGCTTACGCGCGTTTCCGTAACCAGAAATGGACGGCGGCCACGCCGGTTAGTCCGACGACTAAAAGCGCCCAGAAGGCGATTTGGGTTTGCCGTTCGCCAGTCTGTGGCAAGGTTGACTGATCTTGATCAGGCTTCTTTACTGGCTTAGTTGGTTTTTCACCACCGGTAATTGGCAGGGTTGGTTTGGTTGGGTCAGTCGGGTTTGTTGGATCAGTTGGATCAGTCGGGTCAGTTGGTCCCGTTGGATCTTTGACCTTGACGGTGATCGTGGCGATTTTGGTCAGGCCGCCGTAACCATAACTCACCTGATAAACGCCGGCTTTGCTAGTGTCAACCGAGCCGATCACGCTGATTTCAGTGAAGGCGACGGGGTTGCCATTGCGGTCGAACGCGCTGATAAAGTTGTCCGCGCTGGTCCATTGGTCACCGACAGTTAGTTCTGTACTTGGCTTGATCGTCAGCGCTGTTTTGTCCTCGGCTGGTGGGGTGACCGTCCTCGACTTGACCGTGACGGTAATGGTCTTCTGCGCTTGCGGATTCGCCGCAGCGTCGAGAGTTGCGGCTGGAATCGCATAAGTTACTGGATACGTGCCTGGTGTGTCCGTCTTAACATCCTGGTCCACGGTGAGTTGCGGTAACAGAACATTATTGCCGTCGCGATCGGTGGCGCTGACAAAAGTATCCGCTGGCTCCCAGTGATCACCAACATATATTGTTTTATCGTTGGCCTCGATCGCGGCTAGGTTTTCCTTGACCGTCACCGTGATCGTTGTTTCGGCGCCGGCGAACGCATAGGTAACCTTGTAGGTCCCGGGTTTTGAAGTGTCGACCGCACTATCGCCACCAGCTTCGTCTTTGACCGTGACGGTGACATCGGTAGGGTCAGTCGTAGTCTGCCCGTCGGCGCCCACTGCACTGTCAAAGTTGTCCGCGGCCGTCCAATTGTCCCCAACGTAAATCGTGGAATAGTGGGCGTTGACCTGGGCGAGACTGTCGTTGGTGTAGGGCTGGAACAATGTAAACATTCCTCTTGTTTCACTTGCGTTGACCGCATTGACGTCGACGATCATGTAATATTTGTAGGGTAATTGACTAAGACTGTAGATTTGGCCGTTGCTGACTGTGACTGTGCCTGAGGGGCCCGGTGTTTCTTGAGTTGCCATATTCTTGAATTGGATTTCTTGGTCCGTTGCCTGAATATCTTGCTCTTTTGAAGTGTTGTAATAAAACCAAGCTGTCCATGGCCTTCGTGAGATCTCAACTCCGAGACTATTTTTGGTTACCGGAACCGGCTGAGTCGATGAGTACTTATAATTTCTTGGAAGTTTGATCACGGAATTAATGTAATCGTTGGTCAATTTGAATGTAGGATTTGTGGGATCAATATTAACAGGTGCCGGTGTAACGAGTTGATTATAGACATTTAACTCGGAATATTTGTTAGCGTCAAGCGGTGATAGATCGCCAATGCAATTATTTAGTAGATCAAGCTCTGTTACATTTGGTAGGTCGGCAATTATATGAACATCAGTAATCTGGTTACCTTGCAAGTTGATTGTTTTCAACTTTTTAAGACCGGCAATAGGACTCAAATCTTTGATTGCGCCAAAACGCATCCCAGGTTGAATATTCAGATTATCACTACAGAGTGATAACATTTCTAGGTTGGTCGCGTACTGTAGACCTTCCAAGGAGTACTCATCATCGCCAGCGGCCGCCCAAGTGTTCTGGTCTTCTTTGGGAATACTGAGTTCAGGATAGTCCGCGTCATACAGTCCACGAGTACTAAGATGGGTCAACATTGCCATATCGTCTCGGGTGATATCCGCAACGCTGTTCCAAGTCTTCGTAGGATCGAGGATTGTGAACTGTTGTAGATAGATTAAGACTAATTGCTGTAACCGGGTATTTGGCATCCACTCGTTGATTGGCGCAGTCTCATCAGAGGGCACTTCAGCGGCAAGGTCGCTGGGATGCGCGACAGTTCCCGGTTTAACAGCCTGATCTGTTGTGAGAAAGCTACTACTGATGCCAATCGAGACACCACCGTGAACCACGGCTGGACTCAAATTAGCGCCAAGCAAGATTGCCACGGCGCTAATGGTTACAAAAAATAAATACTTTTTTCTTTTCATGGTTATTCCCCCCAGAATAATCGTCAAGGATAAAAATAAATCTTCCAATATTCAATTGTCGGTAGCCAATTCTAATTTGATCTCCAATAGTAGACATATGGTATCTAGACATAATATCGATTTTATTCTAGCGTGTTTAGTCAAGTAAGGCAATGAAGCGTTTGCAATCGCCATCAGGTTTTGGACGGCCGCTCATCTTGACATCACAAAAAGCCTGATGGCCGTTGCCACCAGGCTTTGAATCAGTTTTTAATTTTTTTGGATTAGGACTGGCTAATCACCATCCGTCCTTGTTCGTTTCCGCAACCAGAAATGGACCGCGGCCAAGCCGGTTAAGCCCACTGCTAAAAGTATCCAAAAAGTTACTGGGGTTTGTTGTTGGGCGTTTGGTTGCGGATTTTTGCGCGCCTGCTTAGCAGTACTCGCTGGCGCTTTTGGATGTGTTTCGCTAGTTTCTGGTAAAGTTGGCTCGGTGGACGGTGTTGATTGAGCTGGATCGATTGGGTTGGTCGGCTGTTCTGTGGGGGTTGGCTTGCTTGGTCCGGTGGGCTGACTCGGGTTTGTAGGCTTGTCCGGTCCGGTGGGTCGACCCGGGGTAGCAGGCTTGTCCGGTCTAGCGGGCTGACTCGGGATAGCAGGCTTGTCCGGAATGGCGGGCTGACTTGGTTTCGTAGGCTTGTCTGGGTTAGTGGGTTGGCTCGGGTTAGTGGGTTTCTCTGGAGCAGTGGGGGTGCCTGGTTGTTCTGGGTCAACCGGATTTGGCGGCTTAGGTGTGCCTTCGGGTTCGGAAGGAGCCGGCGCTTTGACGGTGATCGTGGCGGTTTTTGTCAAGTTGCCATAGCTGTAACGCACCTGATACACCCCGGGTTTGCCGGTATCCACCGTGCCGCTGACGGTCAAATCTTGGAAGGATAGCCCGCGGCCATCTCGGTCATAGGCGCTAACGAAAGCCGCCGCGGGGTCCCACTTGGTGCCAAAAGCGATGGTTTGATCGCGGACTTCGATTTGCGCGCGATTTTCTTTGACGGTGACGTTGATGGTTGTTTCGGCACTCGCGCTGGTGTAGGTGATCGGATACGTGCCCGGCTTCTTCAAATCCACCTTGCCCGTGACTTTGATGTCTGACCAAGCGACGGGTGTTTGCCCGTCAACGCCCACCGCGCTATCAAAATTGTCCGCGGCCTTCCAACCGTCCCCAACGTAAATCGCGGAATCGTGAGCGTTGACCTGGGCGAGACTGTCGTTGGTGTAAGGCTGAGCCACGAAGAAAATCTCCCCAGTTGCGGGGGTACCCAAACTGGCCATCATGTAATAGTAGTAAGGCTGCTCAAGCGCGACAGGATTGTCTTCTGGTGAAATGACGTCTCCCGGGGTTACTTGCGGATAGATGTGGGTGTAATGGATGGTGCCCATGGAGTCAGTGGTGTCGCCGTTTTCCGTGGCGCCATCGTCAAAAATAATGTTAGCTTTAGCCGCCGCATTATAAAAGGACAAAGCGTGCGTGGGGTTCTCGATGAGGATTCGATCCAGATGCTTGTCATCAACTTTTGTCGGACTCAGCGGATCCGTGGATTGATAATTTTTGGGTAACTTCAGGCGCGCGTTGAAATAGCCTGGCGTTAAGTCAAAGCTGGCCGTTTCCGGGTCAATATAGACCGGTTTAGGTTGGACAAATTGACTGTGAATCTCCAAATTGGTGTAGTTATTGGCATCAAGTGCCGAGAAGTCAGCGATTTGATTATAGGTCAGAACAAGTTCGCGCAAGTGCGACAACTTGGTCAGCGGCCGCACATCGGTGATCCGATTGCCTTGTAATCCAAGATGAGTCAGCTGTGGCAACTGAGTCAGGATGGCAAGATCGCTGTCGGTAATGTCACCGACATAAATTCCCGGCTCAACATGTAAATTAAGGCTGCCCAGCCATAACTGTTCCAGATTGGTTGCGTACTGCAAACCTTCAAGTGAGTAGGAGTGGACGCCGTCGATCCAGGTGCCTTCCAATTCTGCGGGGAGATCGACCTGGATATCGTACTCTGGGAGACCCGTACTGGTGGTCATCAGGATCTTTAATTTCGCCAGATCCGCCTTGGTAATATCGGCGACACTTGTCCAAGTTTTCCCCGCGTCATCACCTAGACCTTGGAGGAAAAACAAGACCAATTGCTGTAATTTCCGATTGGGCATCCACTGATCGATCGGTTCCGCGGGGTCCGTCGCTGGGTCTGGCGAGGTGGCAGGGCTAGATGGGGGAAGTGGCAGCTGCTGGTCACGCTGGTCGGAATCGGGACGGGCGGCCTCTGATTCCGCGCTAACAGTAGCCGCCTGAGCGATTGCCGGGACCAAATTGGCGCTGAACAACACAGCCGCCATCCCAATACTGACGCGAAACAAAGCTTTTCTTTTCTTCATAGCTCTCTCCTGAAATAATGATTAATGGGCAAAGCATGACCAATCGTTTTCCGGCGATGCTGTTGGGAAAATCACCGCCACAGACTAACGATTTCATTAGGGTTAATCCAGTTTAGCATGGTCAAACAATCTACCAAAAGTAGCGCTTTTGCCGGAATTTGGCGAGTTTTTCAGAAAAAAAGTCATGGTACCTAACGCCAAGCAGACAGAAAAAGACCCGATATCCAATCACATCAGGTCTTTCTAGTCAGATGCGTTTGCTTCCATCAGGTCTTCATCCAAGTTACGTTCGAGTCTTCATCCAAGGTACGTTTGGGTTGAGGGTTATTTTTAGTCGCAGGGGCGCGAATGGTTGGGTCAACCGATCAAGCGCGTTTGCGTAACCAGAAGTGCACCGCGGCCACACCAGTCAGGCCCACAAGCAAAATGGCCCAGAAGGCACCTTGCGTTTGCCGTTCGCCAGTTTGCGGCAAGGTCACCTTGTCCGTGGCCGGTTGCTCAACAGGCGCGGTCGGCCGGTCACCACCAGTAATCGGTAAGGTTGGTTTGGTCGGATCCGTTGGGTCAGTTGGGTCCGTTGGGTCAACCGGATCGGTTGGATCAGTCGGGTCAGTCGGATCAGCAGCGTTGACCGTGATCGTGGCGATTTTTGTTAGACCCGCGTAAGCATAAGTCACCTGATAAACGCCGGGCTTGCTGGTGTCAACGGTGCCTAAAACACTGATCGCCCCGAGATCGACGGCATTGCCATTCCGATCGAAGGCGCTAATGAAGTTGTCCGCGGCCGTCCAGTCATCGCCCACGGTTAGCGTGGTACTGGGCTTGATGTTCAATGCGGTTTTGTCCTCAGCTGGTGGGGTGACCGTCTTCTTCAAAACGGTGACCGTGATCTCCTTGGTGGCTTGCGGTTGCGCCGAACCATCACGCAGAACGGCCGGCATCGTGTAAGTGACCGGATATTTACCCGGAGTGCCGGTGTTCACCGCATGGGTTACCTCCAGATCATCCAACGAAACATCGTTGCCATCACGATCGGTGGCACTGATAAAAGTGTCCGCCGGTTTCCAGATGTCACCAACGTAGATCGTGGTGTCTTTGGCATTGATCTGCGCCTGATTTTCCTTGACCTTGACGGTGACCGTCTTCGTCAGCGAACCATAGCTGTAAGTGATGGGATAATCCCCGGCCGTAGTAGTATCCACGGTTCCTGAGACGGTCACCTTGCCGAAATCGAGTGGGTTCCCCTCGTGGTTCAAACTGTCGTCAAAGTTATCCTCCGCCGTCCAGCTGTCACCAACATAGATTTCGGAATTGTGGGCGTTGAGGGTGGCCAGGTCTGCTTTGACTAGATAAGGCGTGAAACTCCAGAATACGGGCGCGCCATTTTCGTAAATGAATTTCGGTAAATAGAACCAATAACTCACGTACACCCGATATTTTTCCCCGTCTTGTTTCACATCAATCCATTGGTTAATGTATTGACTTTCTCCGTGGACGACACCATAGAGGACTGAGCCATCCGCATTGATCACAGGTTTGAAGGCGGCTGCGCCATCTACGCCGGCGCCATTATAAAAAGCTTGGCCCATGCCGGCGTATGCTGGATTCTTTATGGGGTCAAAGAAGACTAATTGCCCTGTTCCGGTTGGGATTTCAGTAGTGATACTACTTAAGTCGGTTCCACTGGGAAACGCCTCTTTACGTGCCACGGTAACTGGCCAATAGGTGTTAACCTTAGCATCGGGGTCGATGTAGATTAGCTCATCGTCCCACACGGACATCTGAAAGGTGTAGCTTAATCCCGCTGTGTAGCGACTCTTGACAATGCTTGATAGGTCCCTGATTGAATTGTAAGCAACATCCAAGTGGGTAACATTTGGCAATTCTGTCAATGGTGTGACATCTTCAATTCGATTCAATGACAAGTTGACGTACTGTAAACTTGTTAATCCACGCAACAGTGACACATCAACAAGATTGCCACGAATGGAAGTGGATGGATTATTTAGTTGATTGGTCATCGTGAGCTTTTTCAGGTTAGTCGCATACTGTAAACCCTCAAGTGAGAAATTGCTGCCATCAGTCGTGACCGTATTCCAAAGATTCTTAGGAACTTTCGACGAACGATTATCGAGTTCCGTTAAGTACAACATGTCCGCCTTGGTAATATCCGCCACGCTAGCCCAAGTTTTCTCTGTCGTCGAGCTTTGGAGCCAAGGCAAAACAATTTGCTGGAGGGCCTTATTCGGCATCCAGCTATCAATGCTTTCCTCTGCCTTGGTGCTGGGCGCCGCAGCCACAGGCGCGCCGTCGGTTGGCGTCGTCTGGTCAGCATCTGCATTGTCAGCATCCGCATTGTCGGCATCTGCATCGTCAGCGTTGGCCGCACCGTTCGTGGCCGCACCGGTTGTCTCGTTGCCGCCATTGTTAGTGTCGGGTTCCCCATTAGTGCCAACTGTTTTGCTATCCACCGTGGATGGCTCCGCGTCCGGCTCTTCTGCGATCGGCGCAGACGTGACCGCTGGATCAGTTGTCGTGTCTGTGGTCGCCAGATTATTCGCCGGCGTTTCCCCGTTGCCAGTGGTTTCACCACTGACATTGGCTGTGTTACTGCTCGTGCTCGCCGCTGCCGCTGATGTGGTTGCATCGGCGGCGTTAACAACGGCGGGACTCAAATTAGCGCCTAGCAGGATTGCCACGGCGCTAAGGGTAGCTAAAGAGAGATACTTTCTATTTTTCATGGTTATTCCCCCCAGAATAATCGTTAAAGCTGATTAAAAGTATGTGTTCCAGAAATATTAAAAAATAATGGTATAGCCAATGAACCCCAATGAATTACTGTATTTTAGCCGATATTTAGAAATTGGTAATCTTTTTATAAGGTCATAATAAGTACAGATCATCACAGCTCGAGTTTAACATGGACGTTATGTTTCCACAAGTAAAATCAACTTTGCGCGCTTGCTCACCCAACAAAGGCCAATCGCCCTTCCAAAAAGTGGCGCATTTCCAGGTCGAGTCGTCCGTTACGTAGTGTCAATTAATTAGACACAGCTTGCCCACCAGCCGAACAATTTGACCCATTTCCTTAACAATCCTTGGGTGAAGAATGGCCGATTCGGCTGGACTAATCAGCGCCCTGCCCGAGTTGATCAGACCAACTATACTGGTGTCACCAATTTAAAGCTGGTGACTACTAACCACGGTCGTCAGTTGCGTGGCTCCTCATCAATTCGCCATAGCTTTCCGGATGGCGTGAGTGCTCAAGCGACTGTTAAAACGTTGAGCGGCTGGAGCGGAGAAATTCGGGGTGAGATCGCCGTGAAATTGGTCTTAGTGGCTATGCCACTTAGACCAAGGCTCAGCTTTGAGATTCGCGCGGGTTTCGCGAAGCTCAAAGTGACGCCCACAGCGAGCTCACCCCGAATTTCGCAGCGCAAGCTGCGAACAGCATACTTTTGCCCGCAGCCCGCCACGCCCTCTACGGGTTGTTAAGAAATCATTATGCTTTACCGATCCGCCAGCGCTAAATGCCCGCCCAACGCCGGACTGTGCTAAAATTTGAGTATAAGTCAGTGAAAGAAGGCCAAATGATGGCGGACCGTTTGAGACCAAAAACCGAAACCGATTGTCAAACAGGTTTGACCGCAGCTCAGGTCACCGCGAAAACGGCGGCGGGGCAAACTAATGTGCAAATCAAACAACTGTCCCGTTCGATCCCGCAGATCATTGGGACTAATTTGTTCACGCTGTTCAATTTGCTCAACTTGGTGATCGCGATTTTGATCTTCATGACCGGGTCTTATCGCAATCTTTTCTTCATGGGACCGGTCTTGGTCAACATTATCATTGGTAGTTATCAGGAAATTCGGGCGAAATTGCGGATCGATCGTTTGAATATGGTCAACCAGCAAACGTTGACAGTTTTGCGTGATGGTCAGCCGCAACAAGTGGCGTTGGAAGCATTGGTGTTGGATGATTTGGTGGTGTTGAAGCGGGGCGAAACAGTGCCTGCGGATGGGATCGTCCGCCAGACCACTGGCTTGCAAGTCGACGAATCAGGCCTGACTGGTGAAGCGGATTCCATCGCCAAGAAAGCCCAAGATCCGGTCTACTCCGGGAGCTTCGTCGTGGCGGGGCAAGGGCTGATCCAGTTGACGCAGGTGGGGCTGCAAAGTTTCACCGCCCAATTGTCCAATGCGGTCAGCCAACAAAAGCCGCGGCTAAGCGTGTTGATGCGGATCATTAACCGGATCATTCGGGTTTTGACCTACACGATCATTCCCCTGGGCCTGTTGCTGTTTTTCCGGACCTATGGCAAAAGCGGCAATTTCAACAACGCGATTTTAGGCACGGCGGCTTCGGTGATCGGGATGATCCCGGAAGGCTTGGTGCTGTTAACTTCGATTGCCTTGGCGACTGGCGCCTATAATCTGACGAAGAAACGAATCTTGGTGCGCTCCTTGAACGCCATCGAAACCTTGGCCCGTGTCGATACCCTTTGCTTGGACAAAACCGGCACGATCACCACGGGGAATTTAACGGTGGACCGGGTTTTGCCACTGGCCGGAACGGCGGCACAAGTAACCGCGGTGGCTAGCCAGATTGTCGCTGTCACCGCCGAAGAAAACGCCACTGCCAAAGCGATTCTGGCGTTGGCGGCCACCCCGTGGTCCGCGGAGGTGGCGGAAGTGTTGCCGTTCTCCTCGGAAACCAAGGCTTCAGGCTTCGTGACCACGGCGGGGACCCGTTATTTGATGGGCGCGCCGGCGTTCATTATCACTGATTTCCACGGGCCGTTGCAGGAACAAGCCCAAGACGCGGCGGCCGCTGGCTATCGGGTTTTGGCGGTGGTGGCGCAAGCGCCCGCGGCTGATCAGGAAGTGCTGGGTCTGATTTTGATCGCTGACCAGGTGCGCCCCCAGGCGAAGGGCACTTTTGATTACTTGCGTAGCCAAGGGGTCGCCTTGAAAATCATCTCTGGCGATGATCCGGTAACCGTCGTCAATGTGGCGCGGCAAGCGGGGATCGAAGGCGCGGAGGCTTATGTGGACATGAGCGCGCTAGCGGCGGACGCGGATTATCGGCCGCTGGTCCAACGTTTTCAAGTTTTCGGGCGGGTGCGACCGGAACAAAAAGCCCGGCTGATCAAGGCGATGCAGGCCAATGGCTTGACCGTTGGGATGACCGGCGATGGCGTCAACGATGTTTTGGCGATGCGCCAGTCCGATTGCAGCATCGCTATGGCCGGGGAGAGCGAAGCGGCGGAAGCCACCGCCAATTTCGTGTTGCTGGACCATAATTTCGAGTCACTGCTCTTCATGTTGAATGAAGGGCGCCGGGTCATCAACAATGTGGAACGGGTCGCGTCGTTATATTTGATCAAAACCATCTATTCCGTGGCCTTGGCCTTGTTCTTCATTGTCTTGGGCACGGTTTACCCCTTCCAATTGTCCCAACTAACGCCGGTCAACGCGCTGACCGTGGGCATTCCCACCTTCTTCTTAGCCCTCGAACCGAATTATCGCCCGCCAGCTGGCCGGTTCATGCATAACGTCATGGAGATCGCCGCGCCGGCAGCGATCTGCGATATTTTACTATTGCTGGGGATCAGCATCACCGGACACTGGCAAAATTGGTCCTATCTAGTCACCTCAACCATGTCGGTTTTTGCCATCGGCGCGATCGGTTTCTGCGCGCTGCTGGTGATCAGCCGCCCCTTCGCCGGTCGCAAACTGGTGTTGATCGGCGGCTTAGTGGCTGCTTTTCTCGCCACCTTTATCTATACCACCACCATTTTCGGCTTGCATCGAATCCTGGCGTGGCCTTACGTTTGGTATTATTTAGGCCTGTTGCTCATTGCCTGGCCGCTGTTCATGTTGCTACGAGAAGCTTTGGGCCGCCGCGTCTTCAGCCGCATCAAATGGCGCTGATTACGCCACGAGCCCATTGTCCCAATAGAAAATGAGCGTATTATAAAAAGCCTCGTCGCTGATTGACGAGGCTTTTTGTTTATTGAAACAGTTATTGAATCTATGCTTGATTGCGGGTGTCGGTGGGTGTTGCGCGTGAACGCAACCGGCTGGGACTGCTGTTGCGGACTGGAACGTGGTGGGCGTCGTTTGAAGCCAATCCGCAAAGTACGCGGCTTGTCTTCAAATCGAGCCTTGTCCTAAGCGGCAGAGCCGCTAAGGACAATTTCACCACTGAGCCGCGCAGTCCCAGCCGGTTGCTAGGCAGAATTGAGTTTATCTGCAATTGAAGCGAAGGATTTGACGAATTGGTTTTGCGAGCTAGAGGACAAACAATTGCCCACTTTTGAGGTGGTACGGCGATGCCAACGGATTCCAGAAACCTGTGCGTGTGGGTTTAGGTGGTGACGCAACCGCCTCAGGACGTTTATCGTGGCTGGAACGCGGTGGGCATCGTTTTCTACCATTAGTCAAGAGAAAGTTGATATATTAGGCCTCTTTTTCTTTGTTTCTTGAGATTCTATTGATTCAGTTGTGAGAGGACATATTCAGAAGTATTTTTAATGATTTTTTATGCACATCAAATACAACTTCACCAATTTTAAATTTGTGAGGTGTTATAATAGTCTTAAATGAGCTTCAGCTTTACTGTCCGGCAAGGGACATTTTCGGGTCGAAGTACTCATTGTTTATAACTAGATGGTAGAGGGTCCTGATGAGGCGCCCAACTGCCGCAATGGTGATCATCTTCGTCCGTTTGGTCGTAGATGATTGCTTTTTATTTTGGTAGTAGACGCTGATATTTGATGGCTGATATCGTGCCGCACTGACGATATTCAAGATTGCACGATACAAGATTTTGCGTGCGTATGCATTGCCTCGTTTGCTGATACCACTCTTCGTCTTGTGGTCACCAGACTCATACCGGATGAGGTCAATACCGACGTAGCGATTCACGGCATTAGAACTATGAAAGCGGCGTAAATCACCCAGTTCACCAAGCAGACACATAACAGTTTTGATTCCGATTCCTGGAAATGAGAGGAGATATTTGACTTCCTCTAGATCTCCGGCAACTACTTGCATTTCCGCAATGATGTCCTTCTTTAGGCCGTCAAGGCGCTCAACTTCTGCGGCATAATACACTGTAGCACGTACCGCATGGCTAGTTACTGATGTTGAAGAAGCACAGAGTTTTGCGAGACTTAACAGCTTGTCTGCGATTCTTAGTGCGCGCTTCGCGCCCATATTTTTTGGTGTCGCGCCCAATATTTGATCGGCTAGAGCGGTCACTTCAAACTTGAGTACTAACTCTGGGTGAGGAAACAGTTGGACTAGGTGCCAGTATAAGCCGCCGTCCGTATTGCTGAGGACATGTTCTAATTCCGGGAAGGTGAGCTGTAACGCCTTATGCAGGCGGTTCTTGGCTCGAATGATGTCATCATTGTAGTCCTGATATGTTCGCTCTAAATCGTGTAGCTCGCTGTACACCGGATCCTGCTGATAGGTCGGTTTGTAATGATGTTCTCTCATAGCCAAGGCTAGACCGCGCGCATCGAGCACGTCCGTCTTATCGTGCCGGAAACTCGCCATATCTATCTTCGCTTTGAGCGGGTTAATTTCCGTATACAGCCAATTGTTTCGCTGAAGGTAAGCCCGTAGGCTTCGGGAGTAGATTCCTGTTGATTCAAAGATGATTTGGGGCGTTTTGAAGCCATTCAGAGCGTCCTCAAGCGTCTGATAGCCTGGATTATCATTCGTGATTTTGAACTCCTTGATAAATGTTTCGTCTACTAATATTGCTACGTTAGTTGTTGCTTTGCTGACATCGATACCAAAAATACATTCCATTCTGAACACCACCTAATTGAAGTTGCTTCACCGATTCACTCATCTCAATTTTCAATACACGGCGTCAAGCGCCCACAGTCTTCGAGCGAGTTCCTTGGTGAATCTGCGAAGTTGCCAGTTTGAAGTACGACGTCAAAGCGCCAAACGATGCTACGGCATGTCAACCTCGACACCACTTTACCAGAAAAATGAAAAATGGTGAATCACGATTCCGTCGAATCATGATTCACCATAAACCTTAGACTGTTTGAAGCCAATCCGCAAAGTGCGCGTCTTGTCTTCAAATCGAGCCTTATTCTAAGCGATAAATCGCTAAGAATAATCTCACCGCTGAAACATGTTCGCCGACCTAGCTTCTTGCGCTTAGCTACGCAACTATTCCGGAGGCACAGACCAGCCTCCAAAATAGTTGCTAGGCTAATGCTCAGAAGCTGCCCAGGTCGGCTCTCACTCTAGTTAGAGCCACACGTCCTGAGGCGGTTACTAGGCAGAATTGCGCCTATCTGCAATTGAAGTTGGGTATCTGACGAAGTGGTTTTGCGAGCTAGCGATCAAAACGATGGCCCGCTTTTGAGGTGGTATGGCAACATCAACAGATTTGGATTAGTAGGTCGATACACTTCGGATAGTGCCACCAACTTTATCTCACTTACCTAAGCGGGTTTGGGTTGAAAACTGACCGTTTCAGTTGATTCAACAAGAGCTTGCCTTAGTTCATCAGACAGACTGTACTGGTGTCACCAATTCAAAGCTGATGACCACCAGACATGGTCGTCAATGGCGTGGCTCCTCATCCATTGACCATAGCTTGTCCGTCGGCGGGAGTGCTCAAACGGCTGTTATAACGTTGAGCGGCTGGAGCGGAGAAATTCGGGGTGAGATCGCCGTGAAATTGGTCTTAGTGGCTCTGCCACTTAGACCAAGGCCTGATTTTGAGACAAGCCGCGTACTTTGCGGATTGGCTCAAAACAGCGCCCACAGCGAGCTCACCCCGAATTTCGCAGCGCAAGCTGCGGGTAACCTACTTTTATCTGCCAAGTGCAGCATTCACCAAGCTATCGCGGCTCAGCCCCGTCAAGTTCATTAGGCAGGAAGCTCTTGCGGACAACCATCTTGGCATTGACCAAGATCCGCCGTTTGGTCGTGCTCGTGCTGGTCAAATCGTCCTTCAACAAGTTGATCGCCAACCGACTGAGCTCAGGAATGTCAATGTGGAAAGTGGTCAGTGGCGGTGAGACATATTTGGCCACATCAATATCGTTGACACTAATAATGCTGGTGTCCTTAGGCACAATGATCCCGGTTTCGTTGAACGCCTGCAAAACACCAACGGCGATCGGATCCGAGGCGACGAAGAAGCCGTCAGGGAGTTGGTCGGCCAAATTAGTGGCGACTTGCTGGCCCAGCTGATAGCCGGTACCTACCGCAAAATGCCCCGCAGAGAAGATATAGCGCTCATCCAGCAGCCCCAACTCTTGCATATAGCTGCGGAATACGCGCTCCCGTTCATCAAGCCCAGCTTGGTGCGTGTCCGGGTCGAAACTACGTCCACCAATGAAGCCGATGCGCTCCCACCCACGCTCGCGAAACACATCGATGGCATGTTTGACGATGTAAGTTAAATCGGGTTGGACTGAATTGAATGATTCTGGCAGTGGATTGGTGTCGATAAACACCCCATTACTAGAGAAGGCTTGTAGCTGCTGCAAAATCGCTGTGGGGAAGCTGCCCACGGCGATGAAGCCGTCGGTCGCTTCGTCCGTGGCAATTTGGTCGATCGCGGCTGGATCATGATAGAAAGTCACGGTCATATTTTGTTTATGGGCATTTTCTTGGATGTTTTGGCGTAAGTTATTGAAGTAAATATCTTCCAGCTCTTCCTTGGGGGTGATCGCGAAGAAGACCGCGATATTACGTTGCGGTGGCGTGATCTCCTTGCGGTCGTAGCCCAGTTCATGGGCCACTTCTAGAATATGTTGTTTAGTATCCTCCGCGATGGAGAAGGTTGGGTCGTGGTTCAGCAGGCGTGAAACGGTCGCGGCGGAAAAACCTGATTTACGGGCGATTTCGCGAATAGTGACCATGGGCGTCCCTCCTTGGTTTTAGTAAATATTTCGTCAAAATAAGTATATCACGTTGTAAAGCCGTAGTAAACAGAAGTAAATATTGTTTAGTATAATTTAGTAATTTAATTAATAAAGCTGTTTACAAATTCAAAAATCGGGCGTATGATGAATCTTGTAAACGATTACAGGTTTTTTTGAAGGGTGGAAACACGATATGAAAAAGCATTGGATCAAAGCGCTAACGTTAGCAGCAACGGCAGGGGTTTTCATGACTGTCGCCGGGTGTGGCCCGTCCAGTTCCAGCGACGGTGCGTCAAGCAGCAGCTCAAAGAAAAGCTCGACCTTATTAGTTTGGGAAGATAAAGATAAGGGTTCCGGGATCAAAGCGGCTGCGGCAGCCTTTGGTAAGGAGAACAATGTCAAAGTCAAAATCGTTGAGAAAGAATACGCCGGACAATTAGAGAAGCTTCGGCTTGATGGACCAGCGGGCACTGGTCCAGATGTCATCACGATCCCTGGTGATCAAATCGGGACCGCGGTCACAGAAGGCTTATTGAAGCCGCTGACCGTTTCTAAAGCGACCCAGAAACTGTACACTGATTCCGCAATGGAGTCCCAAATCGTCAAAGGTAAAGTCTACGGCCTACCAAAGGCAGTGGAAACCACCATTCTCTACTATAACAAGAAGCTTGTTTCCGAGGCTGATCTGCCTAAAACAACGGAAGAATGGTATACCTTCTCTAAAGAACAACGAGCAAAAGGTAAGTATGGCTTGTTGGCCTTATGGGATCAGATCTACTACGCGCAAGGTGTTTTCAGTGGTTATGGCGGATATATCTTCGGCAAGGATTCTAAAGGCAACTTTGATGCCAAGGATATTGGCTTGAACAACAGCGGTTCAGTTGATGCGGCTAATTATGTTAGCAAATTCTACAAAGAAGGGTTGTTCCCGAAAGGTATCATTGGCGACAAAGGGATCAACGTTTTGGATTCCCTGTTCACTGAAGGCAAGGCAGCCGCTGTCATCTCCGGTCCTTGGAACTTTGAGCCTTATAAGAAGGCCGGCATTGATTACGGGGTCGTTGAATTACCTGAATTGGAAAATGGCAAGCATATGGGTTCCTTCATTGGGGTCAAGAGTTATAATGTCAGCTCTTACTCGAAGAATGCCGATTTAGCGGAGAAATTCGTTAAATATCTGACCAATGCTAAGAATTCGAAAGTTCGTTACCAGAAGACCAGCGAAGTTCCCGCGGTCAAGAGTTTGGCTGAAAGTGATCTGGTCAAGAAGGATGTTAACGCGTCTGCCGTGGCTTTGCAGTCACAACACGCGGAATTAACACCAAATATTACCGAGATGGATCAAGTTTGGACGCCAGCAAACAATGCGTTACAAGTCGTCGATACCGGTAAATCAACCGCGAAGAAAGCGCTAGATAGCGCGGTTTCTCAAATCAACAGCGCCATCAAAGCGGCGGATAACAAGTAGTTATTTTCGAACAAGTGGGCGTGAACTGTGGCGTGAACTGGAAGGACATCAGTTGGACGCGTCACGGGGCGTGACCCACTTTTCGATTCTTGACACAGTGATCCATTACGAAAGAAGGTTATCAAATGCCACAAGCTGAAAAGAAAGGCCTCTCTCATGCAACCCTGGCCACGATTCTCTCGATCATTCCCGGGGTGGGCCAATTCTTCAACCGTCAAATTCTTAAAGGCTGTTTCTTCCTGCTCATCGCGATTCTCTACGTCGGCGGGTTCGCCAATCTGTTCAATATGGGCTTCTGGGGTCTGTTCACGTTAGGCACCGAGGTTCCGCGGGATAATTCGATTTTCCTATTGGCAGAAGGGTTGATCGCGGTCTTGGTTCTGGGGATCGGGTTGTTGTTCTACTATTTGAATCTCCGCGACGCCTATAAGAATGGTGAGGCCGTGGACAACGGTCTGAAACCAGCTGGCTTTGTGCGAAGTTTCAAGGATATGACCGAGAATAGTTATCCTTATTTGTTAGTGAGTCCTGGCGTTTTATTACTGATCTTTACGGTGATTTTCCCGATTTTGTTCAGTTTCGCCTTGGCGTTTACCAACTACAACTTGTATCATACGGCCCCAGCGCATTTAGCGGATTGGGTCGGCTTCAACACCTTTAAACAGATTTTCACCGTGGATATTTGGCGGTCAACGTTCTTTGATGTTTTAGGCTGGACCGTGATCTGGACCTTGGTGGCTTCGACCTTGTCGATCGCCATTGGTATCTTTCTGGCAATCGTCGTCCATCAAAAAGACCTCAAGTTCAAGAAATTCTGGCGCACAGTGTTGGTGTTACCTTGGGCAGTGCCTGGCTTTGTCACCATTTTGATTTTCGCTGGGATGTTCAATGATAGTTTCGGCGCGATCAACAATGTCTTGTTACATTCATTGGGGATCAAGGCGATTCCGTGGATGACCGATGCCAATTGGACCAAGGTTGCCTTGTTGTTCATTCAAAGTTGGTTAGGGTTCCCTTATATCTTCGTGGTCACGACCGGGGTGCTCCAATCGATTCCCGAGGATCTCTACGAAGCGGCGTTGATGGATGGGGCGACCGCGTGGGAGAAATTCCGCAACATTACGTTACCGTTTATTCTGACGCAAATGGCGCCGATCATCATCACTCAGTACACGTTCAACTTCAACAACTTCAATATCATTTACCTGTTCAATAACGGGGGACCGGCTGTGGCCAATTCCACGGCAGGCGGGACCGATATTCTGGTTTCTTGGATCTACAAATTGACGATGCAATCCAGTCAATACGCGCTGGCGGCGGCGTTGACGATTCTCTTGTCATTCTTCGTTATTCTGATCGCCTTGATCCAATTCCGGCGGACCAATTCGTTTAAGGAGGGCTAGTCATGCACAGTATCAAAAGAAGAAAACATACCCGTTTAGGTTTCACTTATTTATTGCTGGGACTAGTCTCCCTGAGTATCTTCTATCCCTTAGCTTGGACGATCGGGGCCAGCTTCAACCGCGGCAATAGCCTGGTCAGCACCACCTTGATCCCGAAGAATCCGACCTTGGCCCATTATCAGGCACTGACGAAAACCAGTGGGACTTTCTATTACTTCCAATGGTTCCTGAATTCCTTGAAAATCAGCTTGTTTACGATGGTGTTGTCGGTGATTCTCGTGTCGCTGACGGCTTACGCCTTTTCCCGTTTCCGTTTCGTCGGCCGGAAAAACGGGCTGACCTTGTTCCTCTTACTCCAAATGATTCCGCAATTCTCCGCCTTAATCGCCTTGTTCGTCATGGCCCAGATGTTGAATTTGGTCAATAGCCATTTTCTCTTGATTTTGATTTATGTCGGCGGGCAGATCCCGATGAACACGTATCTCATGAAGGGATATCTGGATTCGATCCCGCGGTCCTTGGACGAAAGCGCCTTGATCGATGGGGCCAGCAATACGCGCATCTTCTTACAGATCTTGATGCCACTGGCCAAACCGATGTTGGCGGTCGTGGCGATGAATGGCTTCACCGGTCCTCTAGGGGATTTCGCCTTGTCGTCTGTGATCTTGCGTGATCCGAAAGCGTACACGTTACCGATCGGACTTTATAATTTGATTTCTGACAAAATGGGCGCCAGCTATACCACTTTTGCGGCCGGTGCGATTTTGATCAGTATTCCAGTGGCGATCGTCTTCATTTTGTTACAGAAGAACTTCGTCACAGGATTAACTGAAGGGGGGACGAAAGGCTAATGACGGTTCCAAAAGCACATTTAAAATTACCCTATCTTTTACATGGCGGGGATTACAATCCCGACCAATGGCAAGCCTATCCCCAAATCATTGACCAAGACTTCGCGATGATGCCCCAGGCTGGGGTCAACACTGTCACGGTCGGCGTTTTCTCCTGGGCGGCCTTGGAGCCGGAGGAAGGCCATTATGACTTCCGGTGGCTTGACGATGTCTTCGATCGCGTTGAGGCCATGAATGGGCGGGTGATCCTGGCGACCCCAAGTGGCGCACGACCACACTGGTTGGCAGACCGCTACCCTGAAGTGCTCCGGACCGATGAATATGGGCGGCCAGCACTGTTCGGTGGTCGGCATAATCACTGCTTCACGGCGCCTAGCTACCGCGAGAAAACCCAGCAGATCAATCACAAGTTGGCGGAACGCTACGGACAGCGGCCGAGCTTATTGCTCTGGCACATTTCCAATGAGTTCGGCGGCGAATGTCACTGCGACCTGTGCCAGGCAGCCTTCCGTCAATGGGTCCAACAGAAATATCAAACCCTGGCGGCGGTCAATGAAGCTTGGTGGACCCCGTTTTGGGCTCATACCTTGACGGCTTGGGATCAGATCCACTCACCTTCACCCCTCGGCGACACGAATCTGAAGGGTCTCAATCTGGATTGGCGCCGGTTCGTGACTGATCAGACGATTGCTTTCTATGAAAATGAAATTCAACCGCTGCGGGAATTGACCCCGGAGATTCCGATCACCACGAACTTTATGACCGATACACCGGCGATGATGCCTTTTCACGGGTTGGATTATCAGAAGTTTGCGACGCATTTGGACGTGATCAGCTGGGATTCCTATCCCGCTTGGGGCAATGACCAGGAGTCAACTGCTGATGTGGGGCTGAAAGTGGCGATGATCAATGATTATTATCGGAGCCTGAAACAACAAGATTTCTTGATCATGGAATCTTCACCATCTTTGGTCAATTGGCACCCGTTCAATCGTCCCAAGCGCCCGGGCGTCAATCGGCTCGCCGGCCTGCAAAATATCGCCAGCGGCTCAGACAGTATGCTGTACTTCCAGTGGCGCCAATCACGCGGCGCCTCGGAGATGTTTCATGGGGCGGTGGTCGATCACCATGGCTCCACGGCGACCCGGACCTTCCAGGAGGTCAGCCAGTTAGGCGCCGACTTGAAGCAATTGGCGCCAGTCCGGCAATTACCGCATGTGCCCGCTCGAGTCGCGCTGGTTTTCGACTATGACAACATGTGTGCTTTAGCCGATAGTGAAGCCTACGCCGACACCACCAAGCAATATTGGCAAACGCTACAACAACATTACGCCTATTTCTGGCGTCACGATATTCCCATTGATGTGATCAGTCCCCAAGCAGATCTAGCGCCTTATCAACTGGTACTTGACCCAATGCACTTCTTGATGGATCAAGCTTGGATCGATAAAGTGGCGGACTTTACCCAAGCAGGTGGGACCGTGGTCGGTACTTATTTGAGCGGCGTGGTCGACGAGCGCACCTTGGCCTACCTAGGTGATCAGCCTCAACGCCTTCATGAACTATATGGCGTCCAAACCACCGAAGTCGATACCCTGTATCCGCACCAACATAACGGCGTTCATTACGGTGACCAGACCTATCCAGCCCAAGATTACTGTGAAGTGATCACCAATCAGACGGCCAGCGTTTTGGCCACCTACACGGCGGATTTCTATGCAGGTCAGCCGGCCATTACCAAGAATCAATACGGCGCTGGCACTGCCTATTACCTTGCCGCACGGACCGATGCCGCCTGCTTGACGGCGCTGTATCACCAATTAGCCACGGAATTGGACCTGCACCCAACTTATCCACTGGCAAAAGCAAGCTCCGACATCTCGATCCAAGTCCGTGGCGACCAAAATCAACGCTACCTCTTTGTGATGAACTTCGGCGAGACAGCCAACACCATCAATTTGACCCAACCCTTGACCGAAGTGCTCAGCAACCGCACCTATCCGGCTGGCACGCAAGAATTAGCGCCTTATCAAGTCCTGGTTTTCCACGAACAGATCAAGTGACCACACCAGTCACTGATGAGAAGACAATCTGCAAACTAACCGCAACCAAGTGATTTCAACCCCGACCACCTCCTAAGGCGGGCTCGCGGCGTTTCAGCTGAACCAAATGTCAAGTTACGCTAAATTTCCCTCCAAAAATTAGGAGCATGCAAAAGCCCCTCTTTACCGGTTGGCCTAACCGATAAAGAGGGGCTTTTTTTCGCAGGGAATAGTTGAACGATGTCTGGGGAGAATTCAAGTAACGATAAAGAAAACACAGCGGTGCACAAATGGTTTCGGGAAGTCGAATGTTACACGTAACATTTTTAGCGTGCTTTTTCGGCTCTTTCTCTAGCTTGTATCCCCTTACATTAGTTCCGTGGTTCCTTTATTCTTGAATCAATGAGCGAATATGTGAACACAGGAGCAACGCGGGCTACTTAGAAACACTTTCGCAGAGAACAGGAGAGGATGAAAAGAATGGATGCTGGATTACTGAGTTTGATTGGGATCATTATTGGCCTTGGCTTACTTATTTGGCTTTCTTTTAAGCGCTTGCCACTGGTGGTGATCGGGCCATTGATCAGTGCTTTGGTCTTATTGATGTCGCGTGAAGATGTGATGGCCGGACTGACTGGGCCTTATGCTAAAGCTTTTGCTGGCTTTGCGCAAAAGAACTTTTTGATTTTTTTACCTGCCATTATTTTGGGTCAAATGTTAGGAGCCTGCGGGGCGGCGCAAGATATTGCTTATGCGATCGCCAACGTGGCCATGAAGAGTAAGAAGAATGCTAAATTTACAACCTTGATCGGTTTATCCGCAATCACGGCGGTTTTGACCTTTGGTGGTGTTTCTGGGTTCGTGGTTGTCTTTACGGTGGCGCCGATCTGCTACGAGTTATTTAAGAAATTGGATATTCCATGGCATATGGTGATTGCGGTTTTGGTTTATGGAGGCTCAATGTGGACAGCGATCTTGCCAGGCTCACCGGCGATTCAGAACTTGATCCCAATGGATTATCTGGGCACAAAACCAACAGCAGCGCCTTGGATCGGGACGATTATTGCTTTGTGGTGTATTTTGACAGGGGCCATTTATATCAAATACGCACTTCATCGCTCCGAAAAACGCGGCGAAGGTTTCATGGAAACCGGCGCACTGTACGATGAGAATAATAAAGGCAAAGAAGTTGTCCAAGAACAGCATGGTTCCGTGATCAAGGCAATCATGCCTTCGTTGGTTCTGATCATTACGATGAATTTCCTGAATCTCCAACCGGAAGTTGCCTTAACGTTAGGGGTTCTAACTTGTTTAGCACTTTATTATAAGAAGTTCACCAATTTGAACGGCTTGATTTCCGAAGGTGCCATGAAAACGGCAACCACAGTGATCAATGTCTGTGCAGTTGTTGGTTTCGGCGGTATTATCTCCGAGGTTGCGGGCTTCCAGTTCTTGATCAATGGTCTTGACAAGGTTCCAGGACCACCGTTGATCCAACTCGCGCTGGCAACGAACTTGATCGCGGGCATTACGGGATCGGCTTCTGGTGGTGAAGGGATTGCGCTGGAGACATTGGCGCCGGCCTACTTGAAGATGGGCATTGATCCTAACGTGATCCATCGAATCGTTAATATTTCTTGTTATGGCTTGGATTCACTTCCACATAATGGTTCTGTTATTACCCGCCTGAACCATACCAACTTGACGCATAAGCAAGGTTATTATCATGAATTCATTCTTGGCGCGATCATGCCATTCTTTAATTCGTTTATCGCGGTCGCTTTAGCCTATATGGGCATCAGATAAGGAGGAACGAAGCAAGTGGTCATTCCGAAAATAGTTAAAATGGAAGTTATCCCCGTCGCGGGATATGATAGCATGCTCTTAACGTTAAGTGGGGCCCATGCGCCGTACTTTACCCGCAATATTGTCATTCTAACGGATGACAGTGGTGCGGAAGGTATCGGTGAAATCCACGGTGGCGAACATACCCGTGGTCAATTAGAAGGTTATCGTGATTTGGTGCTTGGTCGCCGCGTCACGGACTATCGCGAAATCATTCGTGATCTCAAGCGCCACAATCAGAAAAGTAGCCTGGACTCCGGCGAAGGTATCCAAAAATTGGATATCAGTCAATTGAAGTTTGTGGTGCAATCCGATGCTGCGGTAGAATGTGCCTTGCTTGATTTAGTTGGAAAGTTTGTTGATTTACCGATGGCTTCGCTTCTAGGTGAAGGCATGCAGCGAGATGAAGTTGAATTTCTAGGTTACCTGTTTTACACCGGCGATCCCCGAAAGACCGATTTACCCTACTTGATTGAGGATGGTCAAGATGACTGGGAGCAAATCAGACGCACGGAAATGCTGACACCTGCAGCAATCGTGAAACAAGCCCAGGCCGCGCAGAAGCGATACGGCTTCAAAAACTTCAAACTTAAAGGCGGCGTTTTCTCAGGACGGCAGGAACTGGAAACCGTTAAAGCGCTGAAAACCGCCTTTCCTGACGCTAACATTAATTTGGATCCGAATGGGTGTTGGCCACTGGCTGATGCCGTCGAACTAAGCAAAGAATATCAGAAATATTTGGCCTATATGGAAGATCCCTGTGGACCAGAGGCGGGCTTCTCCAGCCGCGAGATCCATTCCTGGTTTAAAAATCAGACCCATTGTCCAGTAGCTACGAACATGATTGCCACAAACTGGAAGCAATTCTATCATGCGGCCTCTTTGCGGGCGGTGGATATTGTGTTGGCCGATCCGCACTTCTGGGGCTTCAATGGCAGTATTCGGATGGCGCAGATCCTCAATGATTGGGGTCTGACTTGGGGATCACATTCCAATAACCATTTCGATATTACCCTAGCGGCTTTTGCCCAAACGGCAGCGGCGGCGCCAGGTCAGATCACGGCGATCGACACTCATTATATCTGGCAAGATGGCCAAGAACTCTGTGGCAACGCGCTTAAGATCCAAGATGGCAAGATCAAGATCCCCGCTAAACCAGGCTTGGGCATTGAGATCGATCGCCAGCGCTTAAGTGCAGCCAACAAGCTTTATGAGACCATGCCAGCACGCTATCGTGATCGTGATGATACTTTGGCGATCCAATATTTAGAGAAAGATTGGGTCTTCGATTCTAAGCGTCCTGTTTTTGAACACCACTAGGGTCAGCCAATCTTGTTAGGCGTTTTGACGCGCTTGTCCGGCGAAGTCATGAAACAGAAAGGCCATATACAGAATCGGGAAATCGGCTAATTGACGTGGATTATAGCCAGTTATTTCAGCCAATTGATTGAGTTTGTTTTGAAACGTATTCTTATGAATGAATAATTGCTCGGCGCCATGGGTAATGCTCCCGTTGGCTTCCAAATAAGCATTGAAGATTTTCTGATAATTGCTGATCTCCATCTCAGTTAGATTACCCAAAACTTTATTGAGAAACAATTGTTGATTCTTGCTAGCGGTATTGAGGTAGATCAAGCCTTCATCAAGTTCAGAGAAGAAGATCAGTGCGCGCCGTTGTTCGACAGGTGTCGTGGTATTTCGGAATTGGAGCCAGTCGAGGGCTAGGTTACATTCTTCAGCACTTTCCCAATATTGAAGATAGTCGGCTTTCGGGGTACTGACCGCGAACGTCATGGTGGTTTTCAGCGAGCTGAGGATCAGGCGCTGGAGCCGTTGAATCAGGATCTCGATTTGCTTAGGTTCGATTTTCTCGCAGAAAAGGTAGACATGCTGATTATTGATGGCGTAAAAAGTTTGCTTGAGGTGTTGGATCTGGCCTTGAATGAGTGAGCCCAGCACAGCTAGATCGATATTTTGATGGGGTCCGGTCGGGATTTTAGCACAAATCAGGAAGCGTTCGATTTGGAGATCTGTATTCAGTAAGTTTGCCAGATGTTTGATTGTTTCGAGGTTGGGATTCATTTGGACGAGGTTAGCAGCAAGTTCGCTGTAATTCGCCGTTCGGTTGAAGCGATTGAGTTGTAAGGTGTTCTCAAGAATCAGGATCTCGGTCATTTTGCGAATGATATTGCCATAGGGGGCCACTTCGGCCGAATCACCAGTGATGCCAATGACGGCAACGACGGAATCGTTGAACATCACGGGAACGTTGGTGCCTTGCCGGGAACCTTGATAGGCACAGTTGGCGCCGATGGTGATTGCCTGATGGGTTTTGGCGGCCGTGTAGGCACCTTGGTGAATGGTTCCGATCCGGTCCGGGTTAGTCGAGGCGATGACCTTCCCTGAAGTGTTGAAAAGGTTGATATCGTGATTGATCACATCTTTCAAGCTGATCACGATCTTCTTGGCGATTTGGGGATCAAGTTCCATGATGGTCGCTCCTATTCTGAGTCCTTGTTATGGATAACATTGTTGGCGCCAATAACGACTAAAATGAAGTTGGCGTAACATTTAGATTGTTGAATGAATTAATTATACTATAGATAGCGAATTCGTAGGTTATTTCACCAAAAATCAGAAGATTTAAGGATGAATTTGAGTTGGAGGTAAAGTGATGAATGTTCCCGTAATTGTAAAAATGGAAGTTGTCCCAGTAGCTGGTTATGACAGCATGTTGATGAATTTAAGCGGTGCACATGGTCCTTATTTTACTAGAAATATCGTGGTCTTGTCAGATGACCAAGGTAACACCGGGTTAGGTGAAGTTCCTGGTGGTGAGAAGATCCGCGGGATTTTGACAGAGTGTATCCCAATGGTGGAGGGCCAACCGATCAGTCACTATAAGCAAGTATTGGCTCAGATCAAGGAGAAATATCAAGGTCTAGATCAAGGCGGTCGTGGGAATCAAACTTTTGATTTGCGGACGACAGTTCATGTGATGACCGCGATCGAGGCGCCGATGCTAGATCTAATGGGCCAATTCTTGCAACTGCCGGTGGCGGCCTTGCTCGGTGACGGCCAAGTTCGGGAGAAGATTCCGTTCTTGGGTTATCTGTTCTACGTTGAAGATCAGGACAAAACAGATCTGCCTTATTTAACCAATGATGATAATAGCGATGCTTGGGGACGTTTGCGTCGGCAACCGGCGATGACCCCAGAAGCGATCCTCGCATTGGCTCAGGCGGCTCATGAGCGTTATGGGTTCAAGGACTTCAAGCTCAAGGGTGGCGTTTTATCTGGCGCAGAGGAGATGAAGGCGATCTTGTTGCTGAAGGAAGCTTTTCCTGACGCCCGGATCACCCTAGATCCCAACGGTGCTTGGTCACTTGAAGAAGCTGTCGCGCTTTGCGGCGATAAACAAGGAATCCTAACCTATGTTGAGGATCCTTGTGGCGCAGAGGGACGTTTCTCAGGGCGTGAGGTGATGGCTGAATTCCACCGACGGACCGGGTTGCCTACAGCCACAAATATGATTGCCACGGACTGGCGGGAAATGAAAGCCGCGATTCGGCTTGACTCGGTTTCGATTCCATTGGCCGATCCGCATTTTTGGACGATGTCTGGGAGTGCCCGGGTGGCGCAGTTATGCCATGACTTTGACCTAACTTGGGGTGTGCACTCCAATAACCATTTCGATATTTCACTGGCAATGGTTGCCCAAACCGTTGCGGCCGCACCAGGAGAAATCAATGCTGCGGATACGCATTGGATTTGGCAAGATGGTCAGGGGTTGACGAAACAACCTCATCAAATCGTGGATGGGATGATCACGATTCCTCGGGATTCCGTGGGACTCGGAATCACGATCGATCGGGAGAAGCTGGCGAAAGCCCATCAACTTTATTTGGACCAAAATTTAGGCGTTCGTAATGACGCAATTGCCATGCAATATCTGATCAAGGATTGGAAATTTGACGCCAAACGACCAGCCTTGGTTCGGGAAAGAGGATAACATGAAGTTTGATACAAGCAGAATTAAAGGAATCATCGTACCCTTGTTGACACCGGTCGACCAAGACGAAAATATCGATGAAGCGAAATTAAGGTTCATTGTGGAACACGTGATTACCCACGGTGTTCATGGTATTCTTGCCTTTGGGAGCAATAGTGAATTTTATATGTTTGACGATGATGAAATGGTCGCGGCCTTGGAGATCATTTTAGATCAGGTCAACAATCGGATCCCCGTTTTCTTCGGGGTTGGTTCAATTCGGACGAAGCACGGGATTCGGCTAGCAAAACGCGTTGCGAACCTTCCGATCGAAGGAATCTCAATCTTGCAACCGATGTTTATTCGCCCGACAGATGAGGCACTGTATCACCATTTCAAGGCCATTGCTGACGCTGTACCCGCGCAGAAAATCCTAATTTATAACAATCCGGGGCGGACCGGCTATGCGCTGAGCTTGGACGTGATCGATCGTTTGGCCCACAATGTGGACAATATCGTCGGTATCAAGGAATCTAGCGGGGATATCACGATCATTAGCGAGCTGATTCGGCGTCAACAGGATCTTGATTTCAAGGTCTTCGCCGGCAAAGATACCGTTGTTTATCCATCGCTGTGTGTGGGTGCAGCTGGCGCGGTTTGCTCAACAGCCAATATGTTCCCTGAATTAGTTGCAGGTATTTATAATGATTATCAAGCTGGTCAACGTGACGCGGCGTTGGCGCGACAATTCAAGCTGAATCCGATTCGACTTTCCCAAGACGGCGCAAGTTTCCCGGCCGCAACCAAGGATATGGCCAACTTACTCGGATTGGACGTGGGCAATTCAGTCCTACCAACGGAAGCAACCACTGGACCAGCCTACGAAAAAATGGTAACTGAAATAACTAAGGCGGGATTTCTCGATAAATGACCACCAAGAAGGAGGAGGAAATAATGAAAAAGAATAAAATCATTATCGCGATGGACTCCTTCAAAGGCAGTGCAACAAGTTTAGAATTAGGTAATTGGCTTGCTGAGGGAATTTTACAGGTAGATCCGGATTTGGAAACAATCGTTCTTCCCATTGCAGATGGCGGTGAAGGAACGCTGGAATCATTGCAGACGGTCAGCCAAGGTAAACTCGTCCCGGTCCAAGTTCATGGGCCATTGGGCGACCTGATCCAAGCTGACTATTGTCTCCTTGATCCGAAAACCGCTGTGATTGAGATGGCCTTAGCCAGTGGGCTGGCCTTGACCAATCAAACCGAGACCGATGCGTTGAACGCTAGCACGTTTGGCGTCGGTGAACTGATCATTGACGCGCTTGATCAGGGTGCCACCAAGATCTATTTAGGAATCGGCGGTAGTGCCACCACGGATGGTGGCGCCGGGATGGCCCAGGCCCTGGGCGCGAAACTGCTCGATCAGGCGGGACAGCCGATTGCGCCAGGGGCTGCCGGCTTACCAACGTTGGCCCATATCGACATGACTCATTTGGATCCGCGCCTTAAAAAGACCCAGATCAAGGTATTGTCAGATGTGACCAATTTATTGCTGGGTAAAGCCGGCGCCGCAGCTGTTTACGGTGCTCAGAAAGGCATTCCGCTCAGTAAACTAGATCAGGTTGATCAGTGGTTGGCGCATTATAGTCGGATCATCGAGCGAGACCTAGGAATCGAGGTCGCCCAACTCACTGGTTCAGGTGCCGCCGGAGGCCTTGGCGCTGGTCTATTAGCTTTCACCAATGCGACCATGGTTCAAGGCATCCAGGAAATTCTAAATCTTTGGAATTTCGATGCGCTGGTGGGTCAAGCCCAATTGGTGATCACTGGTGAAGGCAAGATCGACAATCAATCGGTCAACGGCAAGGCGCCGATCGGGATCGCTCAGCGCGCCAAGCAGCAACATGTTCCGGTAGTGGCCATTGTTGGCGGCCGCGCTACCGATCTATCTGAAATCTATCGTGCTGGGATTGATTTGGTTTTGCCGATTATTCCGCGGCCAATGACCTTAGCCCAAGCGCTGGATGACGTTCATGTAAATACGGTCATCGCTGGTGAAACGGCGATCCGCGCATTTCAATTAGGCTCAAAGAAAGGTGATCAAGAATGAAAGTTGGATTTGTTGGTTTAGGAATCATGGGGAAACCCATGGCGAAAAATGTTTTAAAAGCAGGTCACGAGGTTTTCTGCTTTGATTTCAATCAAGAAAGTGTGAACGAATTAGCCGGAGCTGGTGCCCAAGCCTGCCCTTCAGGTAAGGCCGTCGCCGAGCAGGCAGAGGTGGTCATCACCATGTTGCCCAATTCCCCGAATGTCAAGGCCGCGCTTTTTGCTGAAAATGGGATCGCCGCTGGGTTGACCGCGGGCAAAACAGTCATTGATATGAGCTCGATCGCGCCGAAAGCAAGTCAAGAATTTGCGGAGAAGTTGACAGCCCAAGATGTCACTTTCTTAGATGCACCTGTTTCAGGGGGCGAACCAAAGGCAATTGATGGGACGATCGCAGTGATGGTCGGTGGTGATCAAACTGTTTTTGATAAGTACAAAGATTTGCTGCTAACGATGGCCGGATCAGTTACTTTAGTTGGCGCAGTCGGCGCAGGTAATATTACTAAATTGGCCAACCAAATGATCGTGGCCATCAATATCGCGGCGATTTCGGAGGCATACAGCCTAGCTAAGAAAGCGGATGTGGATCCGAAGGCTGTTTATGAGGCAATTCGCACGGGGTTAGCAGGCAGTACTGTCATGGATCAGAAATCCAACAAGATCTTTGCTGGTGACTGGGATCCTGGTTTCCGCATCGAGTTACACATCAAGGACCTGCAAAATGTGTTGGATACTTCCCACGACATCAATGTTGCCACACCGTTTTCATCATTGGCGATGGACATTATGCAGTCATTGAAGGCGCACGGTCACCAAACTGAGGACCACAGTGCAATCGCGCGTTTTTATGAGAACATCAATAATATGGATTTGCGTAGTTAATTAATGATTGGCAAGATAAAAAGCACTCACTTCCGAGATACAGCTGCCGCTGGCAATTGTGTCTGGAACGAGTGCTTTTTTCACGGGAATAACGCTGTGTTACCTGCTTACCTGGGGTCAATCCTTCATCATGAACTGGATCTTCATTTGCGGCTTGCCCAGGGCCAACAACTGATCCATGAGCCGATAACTGTGGGTCAGGTAGCACTGGGCCAAGTCGGCGTTGATCTTGGTCAAATAACGGGCCGGATCGGCTTGCCGGGGCGCCAGCGCGTCAGCCTGGCCTTGCAACTGGCGGCAAGCGGCCAACAGCGCGCTGGCGAAATTGGTGACGCTGTCTAAATAGAGGTTGTAATGGGCGTCCCCCAGCAGCGCCAGAGTATTGCTGAGCCAAAAAGCTTGATCCGGCGCGTAGTGGGTGGCGGTGTCGCGATAACTGGCAGGCGTGTCCTGACAATGGGCGTAAAAAGGCACGACCATATTGAAGGTGTTGGGTCCAAACGCGACCCAGTGAATCGCGGCGATGCTGGTGTCCACGTCCGGACGGAGTTGCAGAATGTGCATTTCTTGATTGCGACTCATGGCGATCGGGCGAAAACGCATTTTGTCAGCCTCGGTTCCTGGACCATAAGGGTCGAACGGGGTGTTTTGGTAATGGGAACTGAGGACGAATTTCAGATCCTCGATCCCAATCAAACGCGCCGGCCGCTGGCAGAAAGGCAAGTCGAAGTCACAAGGATCCTGGACAATCTCCGGGTTGAAATAGCGTTGCCCATACCAAGTCCGCGGATTGTTATAATGCGTGTCCTTGACCGTCGCCGTCCCGAAAATGTGGCGTAGGTTGACCGTATCGACATCGGGATTGAGATGATAGTCGCTGATCAATTGAGGTAAACCCGCCGCAAATAAAACCGTCGGATCGCTGAAATCGAATTCGGTCAAGTTGAAGCGGTTGGGCGCCACCACATAACAATCGTCAGGTAGGCGTCGCGCCGCCCAGTGATGCCCGCCGATCGTTTCCATATACCAGATCTCCTCCTGGTCGGCAAAAGCGATGCCGTTGGTTTCACAGGTGCCATAAGTTTCCACCAGTTGGCCCAACCGCAAGACGCCGGCCCGGGCCGAATCAATGAAGGGTAGCACCGTAGCAATCAGATCTTCCTCGCCAATACCATTGGCCACCAAGGGATCCACGCCTAAAATCTCACCATTGTTGGTGATGGTTTCACTGGCGCTCATGGCCACATTCTTCCGATTGATGCCCGACGCAGAACCGATCCCCACCGGATCGGTCGCCGCTGGTGTGCTGGTATAACTCAGCGGGTCAGGTGGCAAATCGAGGTTAAAGTCACTATAAGGCGCCTGATAGTGACAGGGTTGGTCCGCCGCACGGACCAGCACAAATTTCTTCGGATTGAGGACGCCACCATCATTGTTCCGGGCAATCATCGTCGAGCCATCGCGCGAAGCCCGTTTGCCGACCAAAATCGTCGTACATGCGCTTGTGGGTTTGGACATGGGAATACACCTGCTTTCAGTTTTGGGTACGGTTTTAGTTTAACCTGAGTTGCCGGGAAAAGCACCTGTTGATTTTGTTGCTATTCTTGTACTTGTGCTTGATTGCGGGTGTGGTAGGGTGTTGCGCGTGAGCGCAACCGGCTGGGACTGCTGTTGCGGACTGGAAACGTGCTCACCGACCCAGCTCCCTGCGCTTAGCTACGCAATTGTTCCGAAAGCAAAGTGCGGCTTCCAAAACAATTGCTAGGCTAATGCTCAGGAGCTGACCGGGTCGGTTCGCACTCTGTTTCGAACGTGGTGGGCATCGTTTGAAGCCAATCCGCAAAGTGCGCGGCTTGTCTTCAAATCGAGCCTTGTCCTAAGCGGCAAAGCCGCCAAGGACAATTTCACCACTGAAACGTGTTTGCCACCCCAGCTTCTTCCGCTTAGCTACGTCAGGCTTCTGGAGGCAAAGCCCAGCCTCCAAAATCCTGACTAGGCTATGCTCAGAAGCTACCCGGGGTGGTTCGCACTCTGGTTAGAGCCGCGCAGTCCCAGCCGGTTGCTAGGCAGAATTGAGCCGATCTGCAATTAAGGCGAAGGATTCGACGAAGTGCTTTTGCGAGATTGAGGTCAAACAATCCCTCTTTTTGATGGTACGGCAACATCAACGGATTCCGGAAACCTAGACATCGTTCTTGATTTTTCGCTTAATTCAGGTGTGGTGGGTTTTGGTGGGGACGCAACCGCCTCAGGACGTTTGTCTTGGCTGGAACGCGGTGGGCATCGTTTTGAGCCAATCCGAAACCCACGGATTGTCTCAAAATCGAGCCTTATTCTAAGCGATAAATCGCTAAGAATAATCTCACCGCTGAGCCACACGTCCTGAGGCGGTTGCTAGGCAGAATTGAGCCTATCTGCAATCGAAGTGGGGGATCTGACGAAGTGCTTTTGCAAGCGAGAGGTCAAAACGAGCGCCAACTTTTTTGGTGGTACTGCAACATCAACGAATTTGGGGACGTAAGTGGGTACATTTCGGATAGTGCCGACAGCTTTATCTCACTTGCTTAAACCAATTCTGGTTGGAAACCAACCAATTCAGTTAATCATTGAGAACTAGTCCGATTCATCAAGCAAACTGCACTGGTGTCACCAATTTAAATCTGGTGGTCACTAACCACGGTCGTCAATTGCGTGGCTCCTCATCGATTGATGATAGCTTGCAAGATGGCGTGAGTGCTCAAACGACTGTTATAACGTTGAGCGGCTGGAGCGGAGAAATTCGGGGTGAGATCGCCGTGAAATTGGTCTTAGTGGCTTTGCCACTTAGACCAAGGCCTGATTTTGAGACAAGCCGCGCACTTTGCGGATTGGCTCAAAACAGCGCCCACAGCGAGCTCACCCCGAATTTCGCAGCGCAAGCCGCGGCCAAGCTACTTTTTCACCAGCGCTGTTACAGCCACGACAAATCGTAACATTTTCCCGATTCGGTTTGTCAAGCGCTTTCAAATGGTGCATAATGGAAGAGGACTTTCTAAACCGAAATGAAGCAGGGGTAACTATGCGGAAATACAGCCAAAGTGCAAAATTGATTTTGCTCATTTGGGGGGTACTGCTGCTGGCTGGGTGCCAGCACACAGTTGCGGGAAAAGCCGAATCGACCAGACCCGTGGAAATCACGTATTGGCATCGAATGACAGGCTCATGGGCAAAGTCACAACAGAAACTAGTCAATGAATTCAATCGTTCGCAGCACACGTATCATGTCGTTACAAAATCTTGGGGAAGCTACAGCAAATTAAATAAGAAAATCAAGCAGGCCAGCAAGCAGGGGACCCTGCCTGTTCTGGCGCAAACGCCTTATACGAATATTGCGGACTATGTGGCGGCAGATTTATTGCAACCGCTGGATCAAATGTTGTATCAAGGCAAGCAGGCTTTGTCGCACGAGCAATTGATCGATATCAATCCTAGTTTTTTGGCGACGGGGCAGTACAACAGCAAGCAGTACGCCATGCCGTTTTCGATTTCGACGCGGATTCTTTACTATAACCAGGCCTTATTGGATGCGTATCAGTTGCAGGTGCCGACGACTTGGGATGAGCTGTTGGTAACCGCGGCCAAGGCCAAGGCGCTGGGGTTAACGCCGATTACGATGGACCATTCGCCGGATTTGGAGCTGGAGAGTATGGCTTTTGGCATCAATCAGCAGCCGGTGGACGCCCAGCTCCACGTGAACATTAATACGGCGCCTAATCAGGTGCTGGCGCAGATGATCACCAAGTCTGAACAAAGCGGCCTGATCAAAATGGCGCCACGAGACCATTCCTTCACCTACGATTTCGTCAAGGGGCGGACGGTCTTCGGCTTCGGCTCCAGCTCGGCCATTCCCGAGCTACAACAAGCGGCGAGCCAACCGCAAGCCAAGAATCAAGCAACGAGTCATTTGGTTTGGGGGACGACGATCTTGCCAGAGTATGGTGGCAGTTCCACCAATGTCTTGGCTGGCAATGATCTGGTCATGTTTAAGCAAGCCTCCAAGAAGCAAAAGCGCGGCGCTTGGCAGTTCATGCGCTTCCTGTTGCAAAAGAAACAGGTGACAGCTTGGTCGATGGCCTCAGGATATGTACCGGTCACCGGTTCAGCGATCCACAGCAAACGTTATCAAGCTTGGCTGAAGGAAGCGCCGCAATATAACGCGGCGATTCGCTCGATCAAAACCTCCTTCAAGGCGCAAACCTTTGTCGGTTATAGTCTTTATCGGCAGACATTGCTAAGCACGATCACCGGCGTTGAGGCAAAGCCTGAGGAATTAGCGCGAAGGCAGGCGGAGCTCCAGACAGTCGCCGAAAATGTCATCACGGCACACCAACAGGCCGATAATTAAGCGAAAAACCGAGCGGCCACGAGCAGGTCGTTCGGTTTTTTTAAAACGTGTTCGGAAGCAACCCGGGCTGGCTTACACGCTGTTTGCTATACACTGCTTGCTAGCCCCGGTCGTCAGTCACGTGGCTCCCATCAGTTTAACAACACTTCCCAGCCGGCGTGAGTGCTGAATGAATAAGATAGCGTGAGCCGCGGCCAACCTACTTTTGGTGGGTGATACGGCAATACCAACGGATTTGGATGAGCAGGTCGGGACATTTCGCATAGGCTGAATATCTCTACTTGTTTTCGTAACAATTGATGGATGGACAGAAAACGCTCGATTCGGCCGATTCATCAAGAACTTGTCTCAGTTCATCAGGCGAATTGTACTGGTGTCGCCAATTTAAAGCTGATGACCACTAACCACGGTCGTTAACCGCGTGGCTCTCGATCAATTGACGATAGCTTGCCAAATGGCGTGAGTGCTCAAACGGCTGTTAAAACGTTGAGCGGCTGGAGCGGAGAAATTCGGGGTGAGATCGCCGTGAAATTGGTCTTAGTGGCTTTGCCGCTTAGACCAAGGCTCAGCTTTGAGATTCGCGGGTTTTGCGAAGCTCAAAGTGACGCCCACAGCGAGCTCACCCCGAATTTCGCAGCGCAAGCTGCGGCCATCATACTTTTTTCTCGGCCAATCGCAAGCAATCAGATAACTGAGCTTGGTATTTCGGGCGTTTTCCCCAAGAATTATGGTATGCTAGGGGAGTCAAAAGTTAGGAATAGGAGTTTTTCGGATGAAGATGTCTGTTGCACAATTTCAAGCAGCGTTAAAAGAGCAAGAGCCAGAGTTACGAATCGTCACCACCCCGCAAACCACGAATCATGATGAGGCGTTTTTCCAAGCGGTCGCGGCGAACCTGTTGGCGCAAGCGGCCAGCCTCCTTGATGAGGGACGCTTGGGTTATGCCAGCTATACCATTGGCGGCGAACCGGCGGCGGAGTTCAGCGTGGAGTTGAGCCCGGTCAATCTGCCCATGGCGGACCATAAGAAAGTTAATCAATTCTTTACTGATGAAGCAGCGCCTGTCGCCTTGAACTTGTATTTGGTGACCCGCGCCGAGCATTTGAATGTGTCCCATTTCCACATCGACTTGCTGGGCAGCAGTGAAGCCGATCCGGCTGGGTATCAAGCCGCGGCCGCGACGATCATGGCTGCGAATTGGGCCCAAACCGTGGAAAATTTCCAGAATCCGCCTGCGCCGAAGCCAGCTCCCGTGGTTAAAACCACCAAGGCAGCAGCCAAGAAAACGACGACGCGAAAACGAGCGACCACGAAGAAGACCACAACTAAAAAAGCAACAACCAAAAAAGCAACAACCAAAAAAACGGCCACGAAAAAGACCACAACCAAAAAGGCCGCGACCACAAAAGCGGCAGCCCCAAAAGTGACGCCTGAAAAAGCCGCAGAAAAGAAGACGACCACGAAAAAGGCAACGACCAAAAAGACCACGTCAAAGGCTGGCACTACTAAGAAAGCGGCGGCTAAGAAGACGACAAAGTAGGGGGAAGTGAGCATGAGTGAACGGGTTTTTACTGAAGTTGTGCTCCAATTCTTCATTTACGCATCGATGGGCTGGATCTGGGAAACCAGCCTGAAAGCCTTCAAGGAACATCGCTTCGTGGATACGGGCTTTCTGATTGGTCCCATCACGCCGATTTATGGTTTTGGCGTGGTCGGCGTCGTTTACTTGTTGCGCCCGTGGCAAAACCAGGTGGTGCTACTCTTCATTTTGGCCACGTTGCTTGTGACGGCGCTGGAATACTTGACTGGCTACCTCCTGGAGAAAATGTTCCATACTAAATGGTGGAATTACGCCAATGTGCCGCTGAATATTCAGGGCTATGTTGCCTTGCCAATCTCGCTGTTTTGGGGGATTTGCTGCGTGCTGATCATCAAATTTGTTCAACCGGAAGTGCTGTTATTGGTCGGTCATTTGCGGCAACGTTTCGGCTTTATTTTGCCGGTAATCCTGATCGCGCTGGGATCCTTCGATTTCGGCTTCACCTTAGCGAACCTCCAATCCTTCCGGGCCAAAATGCAGAAACTCAACCAGGCCATCGAAGAACGCCGGGCCGAGCTCAGTACGGGTGTGGCCGATTTACGTCAAGATGTGCATGAGAGCTGGGACGACTTTCTGGACAAGCATCCCCAAAGTCGCGCTCATTTGACCAACTTGAACTTTGGCCAACGCCATTTATTGCGGAGTTTCCCCAACATGAAAGTTGAAAACGCCAGCAATCATATGGACGAATTGAAAGAGCTGGTTAACGCCTTACGCAAGAAACGGAAAAAATGATCACCGTTATGGCGTAATATAACGGCAACTCGAGGCTCCAGTGATGCTTGACCCGGCCCAAGCTCAATAAAAAAGTCTTTCTGGCACCAACCAATTACTCACGCGAAACGAGTGATTGCTGGTGGCACAGGAAGACTTTTTTTGTTAAGGGATGGGCGATCGCCTAGGCAACTTGTAGGCGGCGCAACAATTGAGGCCACCACCGTTGAACCATCTTGAAGATCAGCCAACCCAGCAGGCTACCGCCGGTGTTCAGCAGCAAGTCACTCAAGTCGAAAACTCGATTACCCAAGTAGAAATAATTCATCAGTAGTTGGGTGCACTCGATGCTTAACGAAGTGAGAAAACCCAGCGCCAAACTCTGCCAGAATCGTTGGAAGCGGGGCACTAGGCAGGGCGCTAACAAGGTCAGCGGCGCCAGCATGATCAGATTGCCCAGATTTTGCCCGATTTGGTAATCGAGGAAGGCTAGGGGGTTCAGCTCCGTCAACAGCGTTTGTTGACCAAAGTCCAATTGATGGATCGGCGAACCTAACGGGAAAATCAAGAAAGGGAAAACGGTAACACTTAACAACAGATTTAAATAGGTCAGGAGCAAGGCGTTGACACCTTGGTGGGGCCAATTCAGTTGGTTTTTCCGCAGATTACGAAGCACCAACCACAGCCACAGGAGGGCAAAGACCGGAATCATCACCACGGCCTTGACTTGGATCGGCGCGACAAAATTTTGCTGAGGACCATGGATCATCGAAAGCCAACTCCTTTCAGAAGACGACGTTTAGCCGCCATCAGCCTGGGCCTGGTTTTGCGTGGGATCGCAACTCAAGCAGGCTGACGATAATTAGTCTAATCATAAGCGTTATCTGCAGCTGGTTCAACTGATAAGCCAGCGCCCCATTGCCAAAAAACGCCGCTACATCCCCAGAAACGGTGATGTAGCGGCGTTATAACGGCCGATTATTTTTGGAAAAAAGTCATTCATTTCCCTTAAACGTTGGCTGCGGGGGTGAGCGTTCTGGTAACCGGCGCGGGACCGCTACCTGCCATCAGCGCTTACGGCTTACGGCCGATGTCGTAGTCACTGGTCTTCATCGCGGCCACGTGACCGAGCAAGTAGCCATTGCCAACTTGGGAGAAGAAGTCGTGGTTGGCGGTTCCGGTGGAAAGGCCGTTCATCACGATTGGATTGACATCGTCCGCTGTATCTGGGAATAGTGGGTCTTGCCCCAAGTTCATCAGCGCTTTATTGGCGTTATAACGGAGGAACGTTTTGACATCTTCGGTCCAGCCGACTTGATCATAAAGGGCCGCGGTGTATTTCTCCTCGTTGTCATACAGATCGTAGAGTAAATTGTAGAGCCAATCCTTGAATTGACTTTGAGCCGCCGCGTCCAACTCGTTGAAGCCCAACTGGAATTTGTAGCCAATATAGGTGCCGTGAACCGATTCGTCGCGAATGATCAGCTTAATGATCTCGGCGACATTGGCCAGCTTGTTGTTGCCCAGGTAATAAAGCGGCGTGTAGAAACCAGAATAAAATAGAAATGTTTCTAAGAAGACGCTGGCGACCTTCTTCTCCAAGGGCGTCCCTGTTTGGTAAATCGAATTGACGATCTCCGCTTTGCGCTGTAAATACTCGTTGTGGTTGGTCCAAGCGAAGATCTCAGTAATTTCTTCACTGGTACAAAGCGTGCTGAAAATCGACGAGTAACTTTTGGCGTGGACCGATTCCATAAACTGGATATTGTTGAAAACCGCTAATTCCTGCGGCGTGCGAATATCACGGCGCAGTTGATCGATCCCGTCTTGGGATTGCAGCGTATCCAATAAGGTCAAGCCGCCAAAAACATGATTGACCACCGTTTTCTCGGCGGGATTCAAGCCGCGCCAGTCGTCCAAGTCGTTAGACAAGGGGATTCGGGTATCAAGCCAGAATTGCTCGGTCAGTTTCTCCCAAGTCGCCTTATCAATGGCATCCTCGATGCTGTTCCAATTGATCGCCTCGTAATAAGTCTGAACCATTTGTTTTCCTCCTGATGGCCGTAAGACCACGGCTAAAATTTTTTGTGGCATGGAGAGCGTTTGCGAAATTTGTCTTTCGCGTGATGGCAGGGTTTTTGGCGGGTGGTGCGCGTGAGCGCAACCGGCTGGGACTGCTGATGCGGACTGGAACGTGGTGGGCATCGTTTGAAGCCAATCCGCAAAGGGCGCGGCTTGTCTTCAAATCGAGCCTTGTCCTAAGCGGCAAAGCCGCCAAGGACAATTTCACCACTGAGCCGCGCAGTCCCAGCCGGTTGCTGGGCAGCATTGAGCCTATCTGCCTAGCAAAGTGAAAGATTTGACGAAGTGCTTTTGCAAGTAAGAGGGCAAACAATTGCCCACTTTTGGGGTGGTACGGCAATGCCAACGGATTTGGATTAGTTGGTTGGCACAGCTTGCAATGTTTGAAAAGCTTTACCCGCGCCTTAACAATCCTTGGGTGGAAACCAATCGATTCAGTTGATTCACTGATAACTAGGCTTGTTCATCTGATAGATTGTACTGGTGTCACCAATTTAAAGCTTGTAACCAATATCCACGGCCGTCATTTACGTGGCTCCACATCAATTGGCAATAGCTTGGCATATGGCGTGAGTGCTCAAACGATTGTTATAACGTTGAGCGGCTGGAGCGGAGCGTGGCGTTGGTGGGCTGTTTACTAGTTGGCGGAAGGTCGGGCTGGGGGTGAGTCAGCCGCGATATTATTGTTGGCGATTTATCGCCTACAATAAGGCCGAGTTTTGAGATTTTCGGCGGGTTTCCGAAAAGCTCAAAATCGTGCCCGCCGCGTTCCACCACCCCCAGCCCGACCTGGAGCCCTGCCCACCACCAACGCCACGCGCAGCGCAAGCCGCGGCCAACCTACCTTTTAGTCAAGCTATTAGATAATACAGCTTTCGCAGTCGTTACTGCCGACTTCTTGCGCGTTGTCGGTAAACGTGCGGACATAATACAACGATTTGATGCCGCGATAAAAGGCGTAGTTTCGCAAAATACTCAGATCGCGGGTCGTTTGTTCCGGCTCGTTTTTCCATTCGTAGAGACCGGCGGGAATCGTCGCCCGCAGGAACAAAGTCAGGCTCATACCTTGATCCACGTGGACTTGTGCCGCCGCGTAAGTGTCGATCACCTTGCGCATATCGGTGTCGTAGGCCGACTTGTAGTAAGGTAAAGTCTGATTATCCAGCAGAGGCGCGGGAAAATACAGCTTGCCGTTTTTCTTCTCGGTCCGTTCTTCGATCAGGCGGGTGATTGGATGTAAACTGGCGCTGGTGTCGTTGATGTAAGAAATCGAACCGGTCGGCGCGACGGCGAGGCGGTTTTGGTTGTAAAGGCCGTCTTGCTGGACTTTAGCTTGGAGTTCAGCCCAGTCAGCGGGTCCCGGAATGAAAATATGCTTGAACAGATCCTGGACCTTGGCCGTTTGAGGACCCCAATCTTGTTGGCGATATTGGTCAAAGTAGGAGCCATCCGCGTAGGCGGAGTCCGCGAAATCAGCGAAGGTTTCTTGGCGTTCGCGGGCCAGGTCGTTGCTGGCGACCAGGGTCCAATAATTGAGCAACATGAAATAAGTGCTGGTGAATTCTAGGGCTTCTGGTGAGCCATATTCAATCTGATTTTTGGCCAGGAAGGTGTGCAGGCCCATGGCGCCAAGACCGATGGCGTGGCTGCGCTGGTTGCCGTACGCGATGGTCGGGACGGCGGTGATGTTCGACGTGTCGGAAACAAAGGTCAGCGCGCGGACCATGGCGTTGACTGAACGGCCAAAGTCAGGGCTGGCCATTAAGTTCAAAATATTCGTGGAACCGAGATTGCAACTCACATCGGTGCCCATTTTGACAAAATCTTGGGCGTCGTTCAATTGCGCTGGGGTTTGGACTTGGAGGATCTCGGAACAAAGATTGCTCATCACGATCCGCCCTGGGATGGGATTGCTGCGATTGGCGGTGTCGATGTTGAGGATATAAGGATAGCCAGACTCTTGCTGCAATTTGCTGATCTCATTTTCCAATTCCCGGGCCTGCAAATAATATTTGCGAATCTCAGGGTTGGCGACCATCCGCTCATATTCGGCGCTAATGTCCACGTAGGAGAAGGGCTGGCCGTAAACGCGCTCCACGTCATAAGGGCTGAACAGCGCCATTTTCGCGTCGGCGCGCACCAGTTCGTAATATTTATCGGGAACGATCACGCCCAACGACAGCGTTTTGACGCGGACCTTCTCATCGGCGTTCTCTTTCTTAGCGGAAAGAAAGGCAATGATGTCCGGGTGGAAAACATTCAAGTACACGGCGCCGGCGCCTTGACGTTGGCCCAATTGGTTGCTGTAACTGAAACTGTCCTCCAGCAACTTCATCACCGGCAAAACCCCGCTAGATGCGCCTTGGATTCCTTTGATCGGCGCGCCGGCTTCGCGCAAGTTGGACAGAGTGATTCCCACGCCGCCGCCGATCCGGGACAACTGCAAGGCGCTGTTGACGCCGCGACCAATGCTGTTCATGTCGTCCGTGATCTGGATCAAGAAGCAGGAGACGAACTCGCCGCGACGTTGACGCCCAGCGTTGAGGAAACTTGGCGTTGCCGGCTGATAACGTTGGTGGATCATTTCGTCAGCCAATTGCTGCGCCAACGCTTCATCGCCATCCGCGAAATAAAGGGCATTAAAAAGAACCCTATCTTCGAAATTTTCTAAGTAAAAGTTGCCGTCATCGGTTTTCAACGCATACTGATTGTAAAACTTATAGGCCGCCATGAATGACTTGAAGGTGAAATGTTGGTCGCTCAAGTAAGTCGCCAGCTGGTCAATGAAGGCAGGGGAATACTTGGCGATAAACGCGGGCTCGAGAAAATCATGAGCCAACAACCACTGGATCTTCTCATTGATCGTGGCGAATTTCCGCGTGTTCGGCGCCACGTTCTCTGTGAGAAAAGCTTGTAAGGCCGCCTGGTCCTTGCCCAAAGGAATCTGACCGTCAACCGGCCGATTCAATTCGTTATTTAACTTGAAGTACGTGATTTCATTAAGATCGAGACTTTTGAGACTCAAATTGGCGCACCACCTTTTGGAATTGGGCCACGTCAGCAGCGGTCCCGTTGAATTCGAAGTCGAAAACCACGGGCACGTCTAAGCCGCGGGCGATATCTTTAGCGTTGTGGATATACAGCTCGTTGAAATTGCGGTTGCCGCCGCCAGCCACGCCTTGCAGATCACGGGCGTTATTTTGGTAGCCGAGAAATTCGATCACCGGTTCCAACATTTCGTCATCATAGGTCGGCACCACCAACAAATAGGGCGTGTTCATCGCGTGGTAGGGGTCAGCATCGGTGATCTCGTAAGCGTCCAGCCCCGTTTTGGCCAGGAACCGCCGCGTCTGCCCGGTGATCGAATAGAAAGCCAGCGCCATCTAACCGACCAACTTCTGTAAAGCTTCTGGACGAAAACCAACGATCGGCGCGTCTTGATCCTGACGGAAAACCAACGGCACACTGGCAAAGCCCTTTTCTCGCAAATAAGCGGCTGACGCTGGATTCTCGCTGATGTTGATTTCCTGAAAGGCGACTTGATGCTCGCTTAAATAACGCTTGGTCATTTTGCACTGCATACAGCCATCACGGGTATATAAGATAATTTTTTGCTTGTTCATCGGTAAAACCTCCCAATAATTTTGCAACGCAGTGGCCGCGACACGATTTTTCGCCGAGCGGACTAATTGTCGAGAGTGGTCAAAACTGCGTAAGTTGATGATTTTGATTATACCGACGCCAGCAAAAATACACAACATATTGTGCTCGAACAAATTTTCGTATACAAATTATTGTGTAAAGCCACGATTGTCGCCAACCGTCCCACTTTTTACCGCGCGGACCGGCGTCACAAAAAAGTCTCGAACCCGCTGGATTCAAGACTTACCTGATACAAGTTAAAATCGTGTTACATTTTTTGTGGGAATTTATGCCGTGGCGTTGCATATTATTAGATAGGTTGGTGTGATTTGGTTTTGAACTTGCACTTGATTGCAGGTCTAGTGGGTTTGGATGGGGACGCAACCGCCTCAGGACGTTTGTCGTGGCTGGAACGCGGTGGGCACTGTTTTGAGCCAATCCGCAAAAACCGCGGCTTGTCTCAAAATCAGGCCTTATTCTAAGCGATAAATCGCTAAGAATAATCTCACCGCTGAGCCACACGTCCTGAGGCGGTTGCTAGGCAGAATTGCGCCTATCTGCAATCGAAGCAACGCATTTGACGAAGTGGTTTTGCAAGTGTGGTGGTCAAGGCCATCACACTTTTTTGGTGGTACGGCTTCATCAAGATCATGTCCTAGTTCATCAAGCAGACTGCGCTGGTGTCGCCAATTTAAAAATTGTAATCACTAACCCCGGCCGTCATTTGCGTGGCTCCCCATCAATTGGCAACAGCTTGCCCGTTGGCGTGAGTGCTCAAACGTCTGTTAAAACGTTGAGCGGCTGGAGCGGAGAAATTCGGGGTGAGATCGCCGTGAAATTGGTCTTAGTGGCTGTGCCACTTAGACCAAGGCCTGATTTTGAGACAAGCCGCGCACTTTGCGGATTGGCTCAAAACAGTGCCCACAGCGAGCTCACCCCGAATTTCGCAGTGCAAGCTGCGGCCAACCTGCTTTTGGTGAGTGGTACGGCAATGCCAACGGATTTGGATTGGTTGGTCGGTACAGTTTGCATCGGTTGAACAGCGTTACCTGTTCCCTAGACAATTCTTGGTTGAAAACCGATCAATTCAGTTGATTCACCGAGAACTAGCTCTGCTCATCAAACAGACTGCGCTGGTGTCGCCCATTTAAAGCTGGTAACCGCTAACCACGGTCGTTAATTGCGTGGGTCCTCACCAATTGACAATAGCTTGCCCAGTCGGCGTGAGTGCTCAAACGGCTGCTATAACGTTGAGCGGCTGGAGCGGAGAAATTCGGGGTGAGATCGCCGTGAAATTGGTCTTAGTGGCTTTGCCACTTAGACCAAGGCCTGATTTTGAGACAAGCCGCGGTCTTTGCGGATTGGCTCAAAACAGCGCCCACAGCGAGCTCACCCCGAATTTCGCAGCGCAAGCTGCGGCCAACCTACTTTTAAAAATCTGCGCCTAATTGGTTGCAACCCGTTGTGTTCCGCACTGTGAATTTTGTGCGCGAAAGGCGTCGCAGAGGACCTTGATCCCCATGTCGATCTGAGTGTGAGAGGCGCCGGCATAGCTGAGCCGCGCGCCGTTGTTGACGTTTTTGCTGGCGTAGAGATTGGTCGAAGGCACGTAGAGAATGTGATCTTGCGGCCCGATTTCTGTCCGCAACAACTGATTGAGATCAACATTTTCCGGACCGGTGACCCAAAGGAAGAAACCACCATTGGGTTGCGAGGTTTGCCAACCAGCAGGCAGATTGGCTTCAAGCGCGCTCAGCATCCAGTCGCGCCGTTGTTGATAATCGGCTTGGACTTGTTGCAAATGAGCGCTGAAGTCGTTATTGACCAAGTAATCAGCGACAATCTGTTGGATCAGCGCCGGTGATTCTAAATCGGCGCCATCTTTCAAAAGCCGGATCTGGGTGTAGATAGGATCATCGGCGACGAGCCAGCCTAAGCGCAGGCCAGGCGCTAGGATTTTCGAAAAGCTGCCCAGACTGATGACGTGACCACTGTGATCCAACGACCGTAGTGAAGGGAGGTCAGCACCGGAGTAGCGCAGATGTTTGTAGGGGTCGTCTTCCAAAATATAGAAATCATAATTTTGCGCCAATTGGACCAGGCGTTGGCGTTTGGTCAAGGACATGACGAAGCCAGTAGGATTTTGGAAATTAGGGACGGTGTAGAGAAATTTGATCGTGGTTTGCTTCAAAGCTCGCTCTAATAAGTCCAGGTCTAAGCCATCGGGAGACATGGGCAATTCTAAGTAGGTGGGCTCGTAAGCGGCGAAAGCGGCCAAGGCGCCAACATAGGTGGGGGCCTCAACGGCAATGCGGTCGTGGGGATTCAGGAATAATTTCGCGACCAAGTCCAAGCCTTGTTGCGCGCCTTGGGTCAGCAGAATGTGGTGCGGATCTTCGGCGGCGCCTTCTTGAGCCAAGGCGGTGGCGATCAATTTGCGCAGTGGGTAATAGCCTTTGGCGTTGTGGTATTGTAATGGATTCTCTGTACCGTCTAACAGCACGCGTTGGCTGCTGAGCGCTAATTCTTTTTTAGGAAAAAGTTTGGGATCAGGTAATCCCCCGGCAAAAGAAATCAGCTGAGCGTCAAAGTCGGGAATGAGGTCTTCGACACCTGTGTTGCTGGTCAATGTGGTCCGAGTTGCAAATGATTTCATTTTGATGACCTCCCTTATTTTTGGTTCAACAGTATGGTAAACTATTTTTAGACAATAGTAAATTTCAACTACTTGAATTTATAGTGAATGTTTTTCACGCTAAAAGGAGCAAAAAGTGATGGCAATTTTTCAATACGAAGTTTTCGCGAAAGTCGTGGCTTGTCAAACCTTCAATCAAGCGGCGCAGGCCCTGCATGTGACGCCTAGCGCCATCAGCCATTCGATCAATCAATTCGAGACCGAGCTTGGCTTTCCTCTATTTATTCGGCGCCGAACCGGAGTCGAGCTGACCAGCGACGGCCAGGCGATTTATCCGCTGGTTCAAGCAATCCTGAATATGGAGGCGCAGTTGAAGCAAGTGGCCGCCAATATCCAAGGCTTGAATGCCGGCTCGATCCGGATCGGCGCCTTCAGCAGTGTCTGCATCAACTGGTTGCCACCAGTGATCCAGGCGTTTCGTCAGCAGTTTCCCAGCATTGAGATCAGCATTATTCAAGGCACCTTCACCCAAATCGAAAAAATGGTCCGCCAAGGCCGCGTGGATCTAGGTTTTTCCACACTGCCAGTGGATGACGATTTGATCGTTGAGCCACTGTTGGCCGATCCGATCCGCTGCGTCACCCCCACCAACTTCGTCCCCGCCAATCGGGAGAGTGTCACCTTGAATGACATTGGTAGCCGCCATTTTATTTTGCAACAGATCGATTACGATGGCGATACGAAAAAAGCCCTGGATCGTTACGACGTGACCACCAGCTCGATTTCCTATTCGATCGACGATCAATCGATTCTTTCCATGGTAGAAAGCGACTTGGGTCTCGGCATTTTGCCCGAACTAGCCTTACAAAAATTGACCGGCCGCGTCCATATCTATCCCTTCGACCAACCGTTTTATCGGACAATCTGCATGATTAGCAACAAGGTCCAGGCCAAAACACCATCGACGCGGCTGATGATCGAGACGATCCGTCATCATTTGGCGGAAGTGTATGATCAGCGTTATCTGGGTAACGCGCCCCGGGCTTAGGGGTGGGCGATTGAGTTGGACTGGGCTCCTATTTTTTATTTTCGCTTGATTGCGGGTTTGGTAGGGTTAGGTGGTGACGCAACCGCCTCAGGACGTTTGTCGTGGCTGGAACGCGGTGGGCATCGTTTGAAGCCAATCCGCAAGCCCAGCGGCTTGTCTTCAAATCGAGCCTTATTCTAAGCGATAAATCGCTAAGAATAATCTCACCGCTGAGCCACACGTCCTGAGGCGGTTGCTCGGCAGAATTGAGCCTATCTGCCATCGAAGCGAAGGATTTGACGTAGTGCTTTGGCAAGCGATAGGTCAAACAATCGCCCTCTTTTGAGGTGGTACGGCAATGCCAACTGATTTGGGGTAGAAGATTGGGACACTTTGAGTAGTCAGAACATCTCTACTTGTTTCCTTAACAATTCTTGGCGAAACAGACCGATTCAGCCGATTCATCAAGAACTTGCCTCAGTTCATCAGACGGACTGTGCTGGTGTCATCAATTTAAAAATTGTAATCACTAACCACGGTCGTCAATTGCGTGGTTCCCCATCAATTGGCGATAGCTTGCCAGTCGGCGTGAGTGCTCAAACGTCTGCTATAACGTTGAGCGGCTGGAGCGGAGAAATTCGGGGTGAGATCGCCGTGAAATTGACCTTAGCGGTTTACCGCTTAGGTCAAGGCTCAGCTTTGAGATTCGCGGTTTTTGCGAAGCTCAAAGTGACGCCCACAGCGAGCTCACCCCGAATTTCGCAGCGCAAGCTGCGGCCAGACTACTTTCATCCAGCCAACGCGAAAAGTTCGCGTTTCCAGAAAATTTCGCAGGAATGACCTTTGTTTCCGTGCAGGGACCGAGAGAATAAGTTATAATTTTAGATAGATGCTTTTGGGAGGTATTGAAAATGAATTCAGGTTGGAATTTGATCGGTATTGGTGCATGGTTGCTATTATTGGTCTATCTCATCGTAATAATTCAAAACATCCGCCATCGCCACATTCGCATGATCGTGATGAACCGGAAGACATTCAGCTGGCCTGTTTTTGGCAAAGATATGTTGCTGGTCGTCGTGTTTGCGGCGGGCTTTGTTTTCATGGCGTACCAAACCTTGTTCAATCGGGTCGATGTTAGCGAACAGGACCGCGTGGCGGTGAGCTACACGACCGAGCCCTTGGTGCTGCAAACCAGTGGCGGGACCGGCTATATGGTCACCGTGGCTCGCGGTTCAGGCCGGGAAGCGATCCAAACTTACACCTATTGGACTGAAGGCCATCGCAATCAGGTCAAGAGTATTCACGCAAGTATCGCGACTGGAAGTAAGCCGGTTTCGATTGGCGCGCGGGTTTACCATTTCCCGAACAAGATGATCAAGAAGGCGGATAAGCGCTACAATCAAGCGTTTGTGGCTCGGGTCGAAGCGACTTATAAGCCTGGTTTCTGGAATGGTCTGGGCATGAAAGTCGGCCATAACGCGTTGGAGTATACGATGATTCGAGTGCCATCAAGTGTGTTTGTCAGTGAAGATTAAGTAAAAAAACAGCCAATTGGACCGGGCAAAATCCAATTGGCTGTTCTAGAATATGGTTTAGGTGAGAAAGTTTTGGGGTAGTGGATTGAAGAAGGATAAATTAAGCACGCGTGAATTGATTTTTACGGGCTCTTTGTTATTTGGCCTCTTTTTTGGCTCGGGCAATTTGATTTTTCCCGTGTCCTTGGGGCAAAGCGCGGGGCAACATTTCTGGCCGGCCTTATTGGGCATGCTGGTCAGCGCGGTAGGCTTGCCACTGCTGGGTGTTTGCGCGATTGGGTTGACGCAGAGCAGCGGCCTGTTGGCGATCGCCAGTAAAGTTGGCCGGCATTTTGGGCGGATCTTCACGGTGTTGTTGTATTTGATGATCGGGCCGTTATTTATTTTGCCGCGTTTGGCGGACACCGCCTTTGTGATCAGCTTTGGGCCTTATTTGACGGAGAGTTCGCAGTGGTGGCCGCTGTTGGTGTTCTCGCTGATTTTCTTGGGGGTGGCCTATTGGTTGTCCCGCCGGCCGGCTAAGTTACTGGATTATGTCGGTAAAATTTTGAACCCACTGTTTTTGGTGATCCTGGCGACGTTGTTGCTGGTGACCTTTTTGCAGCCAATGGGCGCGGTGGATCAGCGAGCGCTGGCCGGCTATGGCGGGCATCCGTTCAGCACCGGGTTCGGTGTGGGCTACAATACGATGGATCTGTTGGCGGCGTTGGCCTTTGGGATCGTGATCGTCAATGCGGTGCGCCAGCGCGGCGTGACCACGCCGAAGATGGTCGCCAAAGAAACGATTCGCGCGGGCATCATCAGTACCGTTTTGATGAGTGTGATTTATGGCTGCTTAGCCTATTTAGGCGCGACCAGTGTGCAAACTTATGGCGTTCAGACCAATGGGGCCGTTGTTCTGGCCATGGTAGCCAATCATTATTTCGGCAACCTCGGGCAAGTGGTCCTCGGCGCCTTGGTGATTCTGGCTTGTTTGAAGACAGCGGTGGGTCTGATCACGTCATTTGGCGAGACTTTCGAGCAACTTTACCCCCGCGTTCCTTACCAAAAATGGATCTTAATAGTGAGCGGCGTGGCGGTGGTGATTGCCAATGTGGGCTTGGATCAACTGATTACCTATTCGGACACTTTCTTGACCTTCATGTACCCGTTGGCAATCGCCTTGGTGCTCAGTGCCTTGACCACGTTCTTCGTCAAGCCACCCCATCGCTGGGCCTACCGAATGCCGATGATTCTCGTGGCGCTCCCCGCACTTTTGGCTGCGTTGACTAGCCTACCAGGAAAACTAATCGATCAGTCCGCCTGGCTAAATCGCCTCGCTTGGTGGAATGCGGCCTTGCCCCTATCTGATTATGGTCTGGGCTGGCTGATCCCGGCGATTCTCGGCTTATTATTTGGCTTACTTTTGGATAATTTCTGGGATCCCCGCGATCCACTGCAGTCCGATCGCTCGCTGTGATTTTCAACGATCAAAGCAACGCCCCCTGATTTACCATTTGCTGGCAGGGCAGTCAGGCAACATCATGAATTCGAACAAAGTGGCAGGGATCTCTCGGTTTACGCCAGCAACTTTGCCCCGCAAAAAAATAATTTATGGTCGTTAACCCATCAATCACACTGATTCAGTAAAAAATGAAGCGTGCAGCTCAGCCTTCCCGGTGTCGCCAAGATAAAACTGGAAACCACGAACCGAGGTCGTCAATTGTGTAGCACTTCATCAATTGGCCATAGCTTGTCAGTCAGTGAGAGTGCTCAAACGGCTGTTAAAACGTTGAGCGGCTGGAGCGGAGCGTGGCGTTGAAACGTGCTCCACACAACTGACTTCTGCGCTTAACTACGCTAGGCTTCTGGAGGCTAAGACCAGCCTCCAAAAGCCTAGCTAGGTTAATGCTCAAAGTCAACCCGTTGTGTTTCGCACTCTGGCGTTGGTGGATCGTTTGTTTGTTGGCGGAAGGTCGGGCTGGGGGGTGAGTCAGCCGCGACATTATTGTTGGCGATTTATCGCCTACAATAAGGCCGAGCTTGAAGCTTTTCGGCGGGTTTCCGAAAAGCTTCAAGTCGTGCCCGCTGCGTTCCACCACCCCCAGCCCGACCTGGAGCCTTACCACATCTGACAACCACCAACGCCACGCGCAGCGCAAGCTGCGGTCGTGATAGAAACGTGATCGCCGCCCCAGCGCTTTCCGCTTAGCTACGCCATTGTTCCGGAAGCAAGGTGCGCTTCCAAAACAATGGCTAGGCTAATGCTCAAGCGCTACCCGGGGCGGCTCACACTCTGATTCGAAACGTGATCGCCAGCCCAGCTTCTTGCGCTTAACTACGCCAGGCTTCCGGAGGCAAAGTTCAGCCTCCAAAATCCTGGCTAGGTTAATGCTCAGAAGCTACCCGGGGTGGCTCACACTCTGATTCGAAACGTGTTCATAGTTTCTTCAATTTTTTATCGCCTAAGTAGCACAATTTGAGCAAAGGCAAGTCAAACATTCAGGTTATAGTTATTAACATAGAAAGCAAAGGAAAACCTCAAACACTTGCCCGGTGTGCGAGCGGACCTTGCAATCTATCAACTCCAAGACAAATCTTAAACTTAAATCTGATCATTGATTGCCCGTCAATGATCAGCGGCGTTCAGTGGTTGCCCGCCACAATATGCCAGTTGGCACACTTGCCCGGTGTCGCTAACAAACCAAATTTTTCTTCATTTTTACTCCTCCCCTTTAAAAAAAGTGAGCGCACATCTTGCCCGGATGTGCACTCACTTTTTTCTTTGGCTAGCAGCGAATCTATTAGTGCCGCGGTTGCGGAGCGGCTGTTAGTTGATCATGGTACGCAGCTCAGTTAGTCAGCTTGCCACTGTCCATCAGCGCCTGGACTTCCGGCTGAACATGGCTGTATTTCGCCAGCGTGTTGTCAAAGTCGCGGAAGTACAGTTGGTACCAAACGAGGAAGGTGTAGATCGTCCAAACTTGGCGGCGCGCGTCGATGCGGCCGGTGTAGTTATCGACGAGGAGGGTGATGATTTGATCCCGGTCGAAGAACTCGCGGACCCAATCCTCGTTAAATAATGCCTTGACTTGCTGAAAATATTTCTCTTCGCGGAGCCACGTCTTGATCGGTACTGGAAAGCCCAGTTTAGGGCGGGTGGCCCAGTCCTCCGGCAAATGACGCGCCGCCGCTTGCCGGAAGATATCTTTGGTATCATTCTTAGTCAAGAGGAGGTCGGAGGGAATTGAATTAGCCAATTCAGCAACCTTCTTATCCAGGAAAGGCACACGTAGCTCCAGCGAGTGCGCCATAGAAATTTTATCGGCTTTTTGTAAAATATCATTCAACATGAAGTGATGTAAGTCGATATACTGCATTTGCTTGACAGCCTCGGCGTTCGCGACTTTGCGGAAGTCTTCGCGATAGTTGTCATGGATATTGGCGTCGTTGCGGAAAGGGGCACACAAGACCTGATTGGCCTGTTTGCTGGTGAAGATCGTTGGTTGGTCGGGATCATAAATCACCGATTCACCCACATAATAAGCGGATGGCTCGGCGGTATGGGTGTACAAGTGCGTTTTGCCGGGGAAATTAGGCATCTTCTTGATGCCGTGGGCCAGCCGGGTCCGCGCCGCCAGTGGCAGTTTGCTCAAGCCGTTGGCGAAAACCTTGATCATTTGGTGGTGTGAGTGCATGCCATAATTGACATAACCGGCAAAAAGTTCATCCGCGCCTTCTCCAGAAAGCGCGACGGTGACCTTCTTGCGGGCGAGGCGGCAAAGATACCACAGCGGGATCAGTGAGGGATTGCCATCAGGTTCATCCATGTGGTACTGCATTTCCGCAAAGTCATGGAAGGCCTCGTCAGCGTTGACCGTCGTTTCGTTGAAATGGAGTCCCTCGGCATCAGATAAGGCTTTGGCTGCACTAGCTTCGTTGTAGGGACCATTGTCGAAATTCACACTGAAGACCTCTTTAGGGCGCAACAGCGTGGTAATATAACTGGAATCGACGCCTTCGGACAGGAAACTACCAACGGGCACATCCGCGATATTGTGCATTTTGACGGATTCCGCCACGGTTTCATCAATCGCTTTGACCGTGTCTTCTGGTGTGCGGTTATAGTCGATGTCATATTTCGCGTCCCAATATTCGTGCAGCTTGGTGTGCTGGTCATGTCGTTCGAACCAATGTCCAGCAGGGAAGCGATAGACATTTTTGAAGAAAGTTTCAGGGAGATCATTGTATTGGTTCATTAAATAGGATTTCAGCGCATCCTTGTTCAGTTCCTTTTTGAAATTTGGGTGCTTCAAAAAGGCCTTGATCTCAGAACCGATGATAAAAGTCGTGCCATTATCGTAATAATACAGGGGTTTGATCCCGAAGAAATCCCGGGCGCCATAAAGGGTCTGTTTGTTGTCGTCCCAAATCAAATAAGCAAACATGCCCCGGACCCGCTTCAACGTCCCGGCCATGCCCCATTCTTCATAACCGTGGAGCAAGACCTCGGTGTCCGCCTTGGTTTTGAACACGTGGCCCGCCGCCAATAGTTCCGTCCGTAAATGTTGATAATTATAGATCTCACCGTTAAAAGTGATCATGATCGTGCCATCTTCATTGGAAATTGGCTGCCCACCGCCTTGAAGATCAATGATACTTAGCCGACAGAAACCTAGCGCTACCTGGTCATTGAGATAGTGCCCGCCGCCTTTGATATTTGGCCCACGATGGCGAATCATCTCCATCATATCCTCGATCACTGCCCGCTTGTCAGTAATCGTTGTGTCGTCAAATGCTATAATTCCACACATGTTATCTCCTTAATGTCTGCTTAATGCACAACCCTGCGTGCTCTGCCCAGTTGACTTACTTATTTTCTGAAAAACAGTTTGAGATTCTGCTCGCCTTTCATTTTAACAGCAGTTTGGCGGAAAGTTAATCAGTAGTGCTCGTAAGATTTATTTAAGCTTTCACTGGATCGCCAGAGGAAAAGTTTTGGCGGCGCGGTCGGCTCGCCGCGTTTAACCGAGGTGCAGTTAAGCAGCCATACTTTTAAGTACGCCAACGCGTTCCGTTTCCCCTAAAATAAATGAAATCAATCAATCGTTTTACCAGAACCGAAGTGCCAGGTTCATTTTTCCCAAGTGAAAACATGTCGTCTTGATGGCAACAGCTAAATTTCCACGCTCCTGCTTGATCGCCGCTGCTAAACCCAAAAAATCGGGCGCGCAACAAAGCAATCGAGAGCTACTCCCAACTATCAAGCATGGCACTTATGATTAAAAAACACAAGCGAAATTTGTGGAAAAATCTGCATCTGCGCCAGAATCGACTATGACGGGCGGCGTGATTGGCAGCGTGGAAATTTGCCAAAAGATTTCCATGATCGACGCGCAAAACGGGGGCAAAATTCGGTATAATGAACCTAATCACCATTTTCTTAGTTTTGCGGGGGCGTTTCCCCTAAATCCAACCACGAAAAAAAGACCGACTCCACAGAAGCGGGGCAGTCTTGCTTGGTTGACGTTGTGACTTAACGCGTTAGGCACGCGCAGCAAAGCGTTCGCCCTTCAGTGGCTTGACGGTCACGGTCGGGACGCGGGCACTAGGCGATCGCGGATAATTGCTTGCAGTTAACGACAATGCGATTGTTCAACTCATAAACATTTTCATTATCGCGCTCGTCATGTTCAATAATATGAAGCAGCACCGCGTGTTCGTAGATTTTCTCAACTTCACCAGTGAAGTGATAACCCATATCTTCCTTGACTTGGCATTTGAATTGATCGCCAATCTTGATCGCTGTGATTTCCATGCAGCTGCCTCATTTCGTTTTATTTTTTTGGAAAAATTTGCCGATCGAGTCTGGATGCTTGATCATCGAACCAACCATCATGAGACCAAAACTTAAAAGGAGTATCGATGTTGCAATGAACACGAACAAATTATTGATCATCACCGGCGCCTCCGGTACAGGCAAAACCACCGTCAGCAATTACTTGCGCGACACTTATGGCATTACCCGCGTCATCACCCACACCACCCGTCCGCCGCGCGCTAATGAAGTGGATGGCCGCGATTACTATTTTGAGACCGAGGCCAGTTTCGTTCAGAACCACTATATTGAATCGGTTAGCTACGCGGGTTATCATTATGGCTCTTCCCGGGAAGCCTTGCAGCGGGCGTGGCAACAGCGGCGGTTGGTCAGTCTGATCTTGGACACCAAGGGGGCAGAGTCTTATGCCCAGGTGATGCCACAACAGCTGATCGTGCTGTATTTGGCGATTTCCGATCCGGAAATCCTCAAGGAACGCATAGAAAGACGCGGCGATGCGCCGGCAACGATCAAGCAACGATTGGCCAGCGCCGAATCGCAGCGGGATCTGCAGGTACCAGCAGCGTTGCAGCCCCTGGCACATGTGATCGTCAATGATCATTGGGCCAGCACGAAGGCCGCCGTCGATCAACTGCTCAAAAACGAATTGTGTCAGTGATCATCAATATCCGGTGTTCAGGATATTAGCCCTGAGTATAGCATAATTGTGCAGCGAGGCGCAAAACTATTTGCGCCTTTTTTGTGAAAAAAATTATCGAAAATGCGGAAATTCCTGCGGTTGTTAATGCTCGAATTTGGCCAACAATTCGCAGCGCTTCCTGAGCTAATAGTTGAGTGGAGAGACAGTGGCTACCAATTTCTATCATGCCAGCGGCAACATATCCAGTTAAACACGCTCGCTGACTAACTAACTGTGTTCAATTGATGAGATATTACCCAATTGACGGCCGTTAGTGGAAAGCGCAGTTTAATAATTGGCCAATAAAAGATGGGTCTAGAATTTTTGGTGTTGAAAGATGGTTTCACACCAGGAGTTCTAGACTTTTTTGATGACAAAAAGATCCTGCTCTGGAAGAGAGAGCAGGATCTGCTTTATTCAAAATGTGCTGCGCGCAATTGACCGCTGCGTTTAACTACGCTAGGCTAATGCTAATAGTCGACCCATTCTCGCTGCGCATTTGTTGCGGGCCGTGCTGCATCATCAACTGATGTGGATTAGTTAGTTGGCACAGGTTGTCTTGGTTAAACATCTTTACCTGCTCCTTAGCCAATTCCCGAAGAAACCGATCGATTCAGCTGATTCATCAGGAACTTGACCTAGTTGATCAAACAGACTGCACTGGTGTCACCAATTTAAAACTGGTGACCACTAACCACGGTCGTCAATTGCGTGGCTCCGCATCAAGTAGCAATAGCCTGCCAAATGGCGTGAGTGCTCAAACGACTGTTAAAACGTTGAGCGGCTGGAGCGGAGAAATTCGGAGTGAGATCGCCGTGAAATGGCTGAGAGTGCGAGCCGACCTGGGCAGCTTCTGAGCATTAGCCTAGCAACTATTTTGGAGGCTGGGCTTTGCCTCCGGAATAGTTGCGTAGCTAAGCGGAAGAAGCTAGGTCGGCGAACACGTTTAGCGGCTTTGCCGCTTAGGACAAGGCCTGATTTTGAGACAAGCCGCGCACTTTGCGGATTGGCTCAAAACAGCGCCCACAGCGAGCTCACCCCGAATTTCGTAGCGCAAGCTGCGGGCATAATTGAAACGTGCTCACCACCCCAGTGCATAAGCATTAGCCGGGATGGTGAGCACTCTTTTTTGAATCGTGTTGTATGCGTACCTTTTATTTGAATAGGTTATTTAACGATCTCGTGGATCAAAGCTGGGATCTCAGGCTTGTCTGCGCCGATCTCAATGCTGTTGAGCACTTGATCTTGAACCTCTTGTGGCGCTGGCGCGTTCAAATACAGGGTGGCTAAAGCTTCACCCACGACAACTTGATCGCCAATCTTCTTATGCAAAACGATGCCGACTGCAGGATCGACTAAATCGGTCTTCTTGGCCCGGCCGCCGCCGATCTTCATTGAGGCGATGCCCAAATCGTTGGTTTGCATGCCCACCACGTAGCCAGCGCTTTTGGCGGTAATGTCCAACGTGGAGAGCGCTTGTGGTAATTTCTCAGGGTGATCGACGATGTCCGCGTCGCCGCCTTGATCACGAATCAATTGGCGGAAGGCTTCTAAAGCACTGCCGTCCGCGATCCGCGCTTGCAGAATTTCCCGCGCCGCCGCAGTATCAGGGCTAATGCCAGCCAGAACCAACATTTCCGCGCCTAAAACCAGCGTCAATTCGGTGACGTCTTCAGGACCTTCGCCGCGGAGCACATCAATGGATTCCTTGATTTCCAAGGCATTACCAATGGTGTAGCCCAGTGGTTGGTTCATGTCGGTCAAATACGCGACACATGGGACCCCATTTTGTTTGCCGATCGCCACCAAAGTTTCGGCCAATTTCTTCGCTTGCGCTTCAGTCTTCATGAAGGCGCCATTGCCGGATTTCACGTCCAGCACCAGCGCGTTGGTGCCAGAAGCCAATTTCTTACTCATGATCGAGCTGGCAATCAACGGAATCGATTCAACTGTGCTGGTCACATCGCGCAACGCATAAATCTTGCGGTCAGCTGGCGCCACATCAGTACTTGCGCTGACGATGGCGGTGCCATGATCTTGCACCTGCTTGATGAACTGCTCAACCGTTTCGTCCACGTTGAAGTTAGGAATCGCCTCCAACTTGTCCAAGGTCCCGCCAGTGTGACCCAAGCCACGACCAGAGATCATCGGATTCTTCGCGCCGGCTGCCGCCACTAACGGCGCCAGAGGAATACTGATCTTGTCGCCGACACCACCGGTAGAGTGCTTATCGACCTTGATGCCTGCAATCATGCTTAAGTCCAGCACTTCGCCGGAATCCAGCATTGTTTTGGCTAAAGTCGCGATTTCATCGTCTTCCATCCCTTTCAAATAAATCGCCATCAAGAGGGCGCTCATTTGATAATCGGGAATCGACCCATCCGTGTAACCTGTAATAATAAATTGAATTTCCGCTGTGGATAACTTCCCGCCATCACGTTTCTTGGCGATCATATCGACCATTCGCATAGAAAAATACCTCCTCATGTCTAGTTGCTGCTACCTGACCCCATTTTAACATAGCTCGTTTAACGCGGAAACATTTTCTCAAAATCCGAACAATGCCGTCGCCGCAACCGTGAAAACCGGGCTAAGATTAGGGTGAGCCTCTTCATTGTACCACCAAGATTAAGCGCTGTCATTGCCGTTACGATAACTTTTTTTCTAAAATGGCGTTGCAGTTTCTGATGAAAACGGTTATTGTTGAAGCAACAATTGGAAAATGAGGTGGTTAGATGTTAACAGAAACTGAATTACACGCATTGAAGAAAGTGGAGCTGCATTGCCATTTGGACGGCTCGCTGCCACTGCCCACCATCCATCGACTGGCCGCTATGGCGCACCTTTACCTGCCACAGGATGATCAAGAATTACGGAAACTGGTTAGTGTCACGGAAGACGCGAAGGATTTAATGGATTACCTGCGCCGCTTCGACGTGGTCCTACCCTTGCTTCAAACCGCGCCGGCGCTAGAATTGGCAGCGCATGACTTGATTGGCCAGTGTGCCGCTGAAAATGTTCGCTACATCGAAGTCCGCTACGCTCCGGATCTCACCACCGAACAAGGCTTGACCGTGACAGAAAGCATCGAGGCCGTCTTGCGCGGCTTAGCGCAAGGCCGCGCCGAGTTCGGGGTGGATTCCGGTTTGCTGGTCTGCGCCATGCGCCAATTCCCGCTGGCTCAAGGCGAGAGAATGTTCGACCAAGCTTTACCATACCTAGGACAAGGCTTAGTTGGTGGCGACTTCGCCGGCGATGAAGCCGGTTTTGGCACCGAGACCATCACCCCTGCTATTAAATACGCAGAAGGCTTGGATTTACCCTTAACCGTCCACGCCGGTGAAAGCCACTGCGCCCACAACGTGATTGCCGCCTTAGCCCTGCAGATCCGCCGCATCGGCCATGGCGTCGCGTTAGCCGGCCATCCCGATTTTCAAAAAACTTTCGCCCAAGCTGGCGCGACCATTGAAATGTGCTTGACCAGCAATTTGCAGACCAAGGCGATCAGTGACGTGGCTCATTATCCCGTCGCCGAATTTCTAGCCGCGGGCATGAAAATCACGATCAACACAGATAATCGCACGGTTTCTAACACAGATCTGACCAAAGAATACGGGTTATGGCAACAGTATTTTGGCATCACCAAGGCCCAGTTCTTACAGTTCAATCTCAACGCGATCAACGCCGCCTACTGTCCGCCGGCGGTTCGCGAGCAGGTTGTCGCGGAGTTGCAGGCTGACTATTCAGGCAAGTAATGCAGGAAATATTTTTGGTCGCTTGATTGCAGGTGTGCTGGGGTGTGGATGTGAACGCAACCGCCTCAGGACGTTTGTCGTGGCTGGAACGCGGTGGGCACTGTTTTGAGCCAATCCGCAAAAACCGCGGCTTGTCTCAAAATCAGGCCTTATTCTAAGCGATAAATCGCTAAGAATAATCTCACCGCTGAGCCACACGTCCTGAGGCGGTTGCTGAACAGAATCGAGCTTATCTGCATTCGAAGTTGAGTATCTGACAAAGTGCGTTTGCAAGCTAGAGGTCAAACAAATTGTCTACTTTTGAGGTGGTACGGTAATGTCAACGGATTTGGATTAGGAGGTGGGGACATTTTGCTTTGGTTGGACATCTTTACCTACTTCCTAGATACTCCTTGGTTGAAAACCGACCGATTCAGTGGATTCATCAATAACTTGCCTCAGTTCATCAGACAGACTGTACTGGTGTCACCAATTTGAAACTGGTGACCACCAACCACGGTCGTCAAGTGCGTGGCTCCCCATCAATTGGCAATAGCTTGCTATTCGGCGTGAGTGCTCAAACGGCTGCTATAACGTTGAGCGGCTGGAGCGGAGAAATTCGGGGTGAGATCGCCGTGTCGTTATTCTTAGCGGCTTTGCCGCTTAGAATAAGGCTCAGCTTTGAGATTTTCGGTGGGTTTCCGAAAAGCTCAAAGTGACGCCCACAGCGAGCTCACCCCGAATTTCGCAGCGCAAGCTGCGGACATCCTACTTTTGCCAGCCCAGCCCAAGTCGTTGGCAAGTTTACCAACCCAAGCACCAAAGCAGTGCGGAAATCAAAACTAGTTTTGTCATTAAGGACTGTTTATAGTAAAATATAGAATTGATACAGTTTTTTTGGTCAAATTTTAAGGGAATGAAGTGTAATTTGATGACAATGCCAGAATTCACGCCACTGCTACTTGGGAGTGACATCAACGTTTACGGGATGGCGCGCTCGTTCAATGAACTTTACGGGCGCAAGGTGAAAGCAATTGCCGGCGTTCAGTTCGCGCCAACGAGATATAGCAAGATCATCGACCTTGATCTGCGGCCCGGGTTCAACGAGGACCCAGTTTTCATTCAGGAAATGCGCAAAATTGCCCAAGAATATGCGAACCATCCGGAGCCGGTTATTTTGGTTTCCTGTAGTGATGGCTACACGGAATTGATCGCGAAGCACAAGGACGAGCTCAGTGAAACTTTTGTCTGCCCTTATGTGGACTACGATTTACTCAAAGAATTGAATAACAAGGAAAGTTTCTACAAAATTGCCGAGGAGCATGGGCTGCCCCATCCACAGACGCAAATCATCACCAAAGCGGATTATCAGGCGGGTCCAGTGGCGCAGCCGTTTGCCTATCCGGTAGCGCTGAAGCCAGCCAACAGTGTGGAATGGCTGGATATTCATTTTGAAGGGCGCAAGAAGGCCTTCACGATCCATTCAGACAGTGAATTCCAGGAAATCGTCGGCAAAATCTACGATAATGGCTATACCTCTGCTTTGATTTTGCAAGATTTCATTCCGGGCGATGATTCCAACATGCGCGTGCTCAACGCTTATGTGGATCAACATCATCATGTTAAAATGATGTGTTTGGGGCACCCACTGCTGGAGGATCCGACGCCGCAAGCAATCGGTAATTATGTGGCGATCATGCCAGAATACAATCAGGATCTGTACGAAATCGTGCAACGTTTCTTAGAAGAAATCAACTACGTGGGTTTTGCCAATTTCGACTTGAAATTTGACGCCCGCGACCAGCAGTTCAAGTTCTTCGAGATCAATCTGCGCCAGGGCCGGAGCAGTTTCTACGTGACCTTGAATGGCTATAATTTGGCCCAGTATTATGTGCGTGATTACGTGACCCAGGATCTGGACGACGATCCCATCGTGTATGGCAACAAAAATAAGGCCCAACAGAAATTGTGGTTAGGCGTGCCCGCGAAGATCTTCAAGAAATATGCGGTCGACAACGACATCAAACAGGCCGCGCTGGAGTTGTTACGCCAAGAACGTTGGGGCACAACGCTCTTCTATCGCCCTGACTTGAGTTTGAAACGCCGTACCCTTTTGTGGTACATGGATCACAACTACGTGAAGCGGTTCGCCGCTTATTTCGAGGTCAATAAGGGCCGCGATTTCAAGAAATAGCTTCAGGTCAACGTTTGCTCTAGGAAAAATAACCAGTTAAATCGCGTCAGTTTCAATTTTGGTCTCACTCACTAAAATTGGAACTGGCGTGATTTTTTTGTCGGCGCGGGTGTTGATCTGCGCCGAATTAGGTGTTGGGGTTCTATTCTTGATCTTGTGCTTGATTGCGAGTGGGGGTGGGTTTGGATGGGAACGCAACCGCCTCAGGACGTTTGTCGTGGCTGGAACGCGGTGGGCATCGTTTGAAGCCAATCCGCAAAGTGCGCGGCTTGTCTTAAAATCGAGCCTTATTCTAAGCGATAAATCGCTAAGAATAATCTCACCGCTGAGCCACACGTCCTGAGGCGGTTGCTAGGCAGAATTGAGCCGATCTGCAATTGAGACGAAGGATTTGACGAAGTACTTTTGCAAGTGTGGTGGTACGGCAATGCCAACGGATTTGGATTGGTTGGTCGGTACAGTTTGCATCGGTTGGACAGCTTAACCCGTTCCCCAAACAATCCGTGGGTGGAAACCGACCAATTCAGCTGATTCATCAAGAACTTGACTTAGTTCATCTGACAGACTGTACTGGTGTCACCCATTTAAAGCTGGTAACCACTAACCACGGTCGTCAATTGCGTGGCCCCACATCAATTGGCAACAGCTTACCAGTCGGCGTGGGTGCTCAAACGGCTGTTAAAACGTTGAGCGGCTGGAGCGGAGAAATTCGGGGTGAGATTGCCGTGAAATTGTCCTTAGCGGCTCTGCCGCTTAGGACAAGGCCTGATTTTGAGACAAGCCGCGTCCTTTGCGGATTGGCTCAAAATAGCGCCCACAGCGAGCTCACCCCGAATTTCGCAGCGCAAGCTGCGGTCATCATACTTTTGTTTGCACAAGCTGCGGCCAACCTGCTTTTGTCAACCAAGTCCAGCGGCCAACATTGGAACATACACAACCAAGTTATTGGTAGCCCCATTTTCCGGAAAGCAGTATACTAGACCCGGAGGTGAGTGTTATGGAAGATTTAGCGTCATATCAAGTTGGTACCATGCACTATTCGAGAATTCTGATCGCGGTGGATGATGATGATTTCATTTCGTCGCGGCGGGCCTTTGACTATGCTTGCACCGTCGCCAAGATCTACAACATTCCTTTGGGCGTGGCGATGGTTTTGGAAACTGGTGATATGAACGTGTTTCAATCATTGTCGCCAGAGACACTCAGCGATTGGCGGGAAAACATTACCCGCGATCTAAATACTTATTGCGAGAAGGCCCGGGAGTTTGGCGTGCTTGATGTTCAGCCCCTGCTGGCGGAAGGAAATCCTGGACGGGAGATCGCCGAGAAATTGATTCCTTCTTTTAAGCCGGATTTATTGGTAATCGGTTCCGAAACGAAAAGTGGTCGGCGCAAAACATTAGGCACCCACGCGGCCTACTTAGCGCGTTATGCGTCGTGTTCGGTCATCATTGTGCGTTCCGATGCGCAAAGTGCGGCCATGATTCATGACATCAAACACGATACGGCTAAATAAGTGGGGCTTGGCTTGATCATCAGATTTAGCAACACAAGACCGGTGATTGGACGTGGTTCGGCTAAATTTTTAAGCTCAAAATTCGGCCAGTAAAAAACGGTTGATGACGAATGATCCCAATGAAAAATCCTGACACAGTTGTATATGTGTCAGGACTTTTTTATGATTTATCGGAATTTTGTGTTGTTGTGGTTGGCGCCTTCGCTGACGCAGGGGCGGCTGCTTCCGGTGGTGTCGGCGAATCAGTGGGATTGGGGACATCAGGTTTTCCTGTTTTGGTTGCAGCAGCTGAATCCGGTGTTTTCGGCGTGGTGGGGTTGCCGGGGATTTTCTTGACGCCGATGATGTCGAGGAAGAAGGTGAACACGGGGATGCCGATGATCAGGCCCCATGTGCCCCAGAGGCGCTCGCCCACGAGAAGCACGACAAAGGTGAAGAAGACGGGGATCTTGGTGCGGCTGCTCATGAACTTGGGATTGAGGACGTAGGCTTCCAGCGCGTGGATGATCAAAATCATGATCAGAATCGTCACGATGCCGCGAAAACCCTCAACGGTATAGGCGACAATCGACAGAGGAATCACGGAAATAATCGCGCCGGCGACGGGGATCAGGGAGAGGATGAACACCATCAAGGCCAGCCCCGGGATGTTAGGCATTTTCATGAAAATCAACGTGACGGTGGTGATCAGGGTGTTGACCACGGCAATAAAAATTTGCGCCTCAATAACCACGCCGAATGTGTTGATGAATTTATCCGCGAAGAATTTCAAATCGGCGAAATACCAACCAAAAGGTGAGTCGAGGAAGCTTTTCCCGAAGTCTTTCAACTCGTCGATGCCCACACTGAAGAAGAAACTCAGGATCAACGACAAAATCACGGTCACGCCCATGGCGGTAATGCTGCCGGCGTATTCCAAAATCGTGGTGATCCCGGCTTGTAGCTGGCTTTTCAGATTGGTCTCGTTGATCGATTTTAGCAGCCATTGGATCGTTTGATTATGGGCGAATTCGTCGCTGTTGTAGAAATTTACGACCAGGTTGTAGAGGTGCGCGGTTTGCTTGGCGATGCCGGGCAAATAATGGACGATGGTGTAGGATAGGCCAGCGACGATCAGAATGTAAAGCGGCGCGACCACCAGCCAAGCGGGAACTTTGCCCAACCGGCGGGCGAAATTGATCGCCCGGGTGACTAGAAAAGCGAAGATAAACGTGAGTAAAATCAGACTCATGATCCCCCGCGCCAACCACAGCAACAAGAAGATGCTGAATAAAACCACGGTGCGGCGGAGTTTGATGTTTCCGATGAAACGGTTGTAAATTGACATAACGCGCCCCCTAATGACGGAATCATTATAACATGGACTGGGCCCGCGCGGGTCGTCTAATATTGGCTACAGTTTGTGCCGGCGACTTGACAAAAAGTAGGTTGGCCGCGGCTTGCGCTGCGCGTGGCGTTGGTGGTGAACGAATGTGGCGGGGCTCCAGGTCGGGCTGGGGGTGGTGGAACGCTGCGGGCACGATTTTGAGCTTTTCGGAAGTACGCCGAAAATCTCAAAACTCGGCCTTATTGTAGGCGATAAATCGCCAACAATAATATCGCGGCTGACTCACCCCCAGCCCGACCTTCCGCCTGACGAACAAACAGCCCACCAACACCACGCTCCGCTCCAGCCGCTCAACGTTATAACAGTCGCTTGAGTACTCACGCCGACTGATAAGCTATCGTCAATTGATGGGGAACCACGCAATTGACGACCGTGGCTAGTGGGTACAAGCTTTAAATTGGTGACACCAGTGCAACCAGCTTGATGAACTAGGACATGATCTTGATGAATCAGTTGAATCGGTCGTCACTCAAGAATTATTTAGGAAACAGGTAAAGATATTCAACCAATGCAAACGGTACCAGCCAACTAATCCCAATCAGTTGATGTTGCATTATCACCAAAAAAGTTGGCAATTGTTTGGCCTCAAACTTGCAAAACCACTTCGTCAGATATCCCACTTCGACTGCAGATATGCACATAGCTGCCTAGCAACCGCCTCAGGACGTGTGGCTCAGCGGTGAGATTATTCGGTTCTTTCTAACGTTTGGCGATTAAGGCTTATGCTGCACCATATTTCTCGATAAGTAGGATTCTCTCTTTTAATGATAAAAAACTACAGCGCCCATAAACAGCGCGTTTGATTGTTTTCGTGCGGT